>NZ_JAZDRM010000028.1:0-60475 GCF_047501495.1 Ancylobacter sp. G4_0304
CCATGGAACCCAGCGTCTTTCTCGCGGTGCTCGCCGCCGCCGCCATGCATGCCGGCTGGAACGCGATCCTCAAGATCCGGCTCGACCCGTTCCTCGCCGTGGTGCTGGTCAATGCCGCCTGCGGCATCATCGCCCTGCCGCCGGCGCTCTATTTCGGGCTGCCGGAACTCCATGTCTGGCCGTGGATCATCGCCTCGATCCTGATCCACCTCGTCTATTACCTCACCTTGTCGGGGGCCTACCGGCTGGCGGATATGGGGCTCGTCTATCCCATCGCCCGCGGCAGCGCGCCGCTGATGACCACGATCCTGTCGCTGATCCTGCTCGGCGAGGATATCGATCTTCAGGGCCTCGGCGGCGTGCTGCTGCTGACGCTCGGCATCCTCTCCATCGCCTGGGGCCGCGCCGGCGCGAAATTCGACCGCAACGCGCTGCGCCTCGCGCTGACCTGCGGGGTCTCGATCACCGCCTATACGCTGGTCGACGGGCTCGGCGCGCGCTCGGCCGCGAGCCCGCACCTTTATTCCGCGTGGCTGTTCGTGATGGACAGCATCATGATCACCGCCTTCGCTCTGGTCTGGAAAGGCCCCCGCGCGCTCAAGCCCGTGCTCGGCTTCATCGGGCCGGGCTTTGCCGGCGGGGCGATGTCGCTGTCGGCCTATTGGATTTCGATCTGGGCCATGACCCGGGCGCCCATCGGCCTCGTCGCGGCGGTGCGCGAATCCAGCGTGCTGTTCGGCGCGGTGATCGCGGTCGTGGTGCTGCGCGAGCCGCTGCGCCGCGAGCGCATCCTCGCCGCCGTGCTGATCGTCGCCGGCCTCGTGCTGATCAAGCTGCACTGAATTTCGCGCCACCGGCGGGCTGTGCTCAATTGGCCCCATGACCGATGCCCGCGCCACGATTCGCACCACTCCCCAGATGCTCCCGGCCGATGCCTTCGCCGGCCCGCTCTCCGTGGTTCAGGCCGGCGCGCCGGTGATCATGGTGCTCGGCGGCGCCGGAACCGGCAAGACCACCTTCCTGCACGCGCTGCGCCGGCATGGTGGCTCGCGGCAAGCATTTCTGGCGCCCACCGGCGTCGCCGCGCTCCAGCTGGGCGGGCAGACCATCCATTCCTTCTTCGGCCTGCCCCCGCGCCTGATAGACCCCGAGCAGGTGAAGCCGCGCTCGCAGAAGCGCACGCTGATGAAGAAGCTGGAACGCCTCGTGATCGACGAGATTTCCATGGTGCGCGCCGATGTGCTCGATGCCGTCGACCGTTCCCTGCGGATCGCGCGCGGCAATCCCGAGCCGTTCGGCGGCGTGCAGGTGGTGCTCGTCGGCGATTTCCTGCAATTGCCGCCCGTCGTGCCGACGACCGAGCGCGAGCTGCTCGGCCATCTCGGCTATGAGGGCCCGTTCGCCTTCGACGCCCGCGTGCTGACCGAGGTCGACGTCGCCCGCCTGCCGTTCACCAAGGTCTACCGGCAGAGCGACGCCGATTTCGTGGCCCATCTCGCCGCGCTGCGCGCCGGGCGCGGGGTGATGGACGCGGTGGACGCCATCAACGCCGCCTCGATGCGTCCCCATCGCGGAGGGGCCATTCCCGTGGTGCTCGCCCCGACCAATTCGCGCGTCGACGCCTATAACCGGCGCGGCATGGAAGGGCTCGCCGATAGCGGCCGGCTCTATGAGGGGCGCAGCGAGGGCGAGTTCGACCTCGCCAATGACCGGCTGCCGGTGCCGGAAGTTCTGGCGCTGAAGGTCGGCGCCCGCGTCATGGCGGTGCGCAACGATCCCGAGAAGCAATGGGTGAACGGCTCGGTCGGCACCGTGATCGGCCTCGCGCCCGACCGCGCCTTCGTGCGGCTGGATGCCGGCGGCGTCGCCGAAATCGAGCGCACCAGCTGGGAGCGCATCCGCTACGACTGGGACGAGGCGACCGGAAAGATCGCCGCCAAGGTGGTCGGCACCTATACCCAGCTGCCACTGGTGCCGGCCTGGGCGGTCACAGTGCACAAGGCGCAGGGGCTGACACTGGAAGACGTGCGGATCGACCTCGACACCGGCGCCTTCGCGGCCGGGCAGGCCTATGTCGCGCTCTCGCGCGCCCGGTCGCTGGAGGGCCTGTCGCTGGTGCGCCCGCTGCGCGCAAGCGACATCCGAATCGACCGCCGCGTCGCCGCCTTCAGCGCGGCTTTCGAGGCCGCCGGCCTGTATGTCCACAGCGAGGAGTAAACAGTCTTTACTTAGTCCATATTGTTGATAGATTATGGACCATGAGAAAGCTCCTGCGTCAGGCCGATCTGCGCCGCACCCGAGACAAGCTGTTGTTCGCGCTGGCTTATGGCGCGATCGCGGCCGCCGTGCTGTTCGGCAGCCCGCTGCCCGGCATGCTGTCGGGCCCGCAGCCCATGGTGGCTCTCCAGACCCCGGCCCCCTGAGAATCCGGCGTTTCGGCGATAATTCACCGCGAAGCGCTGGAAAAAGTCTGCCTGATCTACCATTTATGTAGCGAGCCGGCGCCATGAGCGGGATTCGCCGGCGCTAAGCGGGATCAAGCGGCGAGCATGCTGACCAACAAGGGCAAATACGGCCTCAAGGCCATGCTGTTTCTGGCGCGGCTGGAGCCGGGCGACAGCGCCATGGGCGCGGAGATCGCCAGCGCCAACAACATTCCCAAGAAATTCCTCGACGCCATCCTGCTGGAATTGCGCAATGCCGGCATGGTGCGCTCCAAGAAGGGGCCGGGCGGCGGCTACGCGCTCTCGCGTCATCCGCGCGACATCCGCATCGGCCATATCATCCGCACACTCGACGGCCCGCTCGCCCCGCTGGCCTGCGCCAGCAAGAGCGCCTATGTGCCGTGCCAGGACTGCCAGGACCTTGAGAGCTGTTCGGTGCGCATCACCATGAGCAAGGTGCGTGATGCCATGTCGGACATTCTCGACGGCATGTCGCTGCACGACATGATCGTGTTCGGGCGAGCCCCCAACGCCGACCTGATGTACAACATATGAGCCTTCCCTCCGCGCTGGTCGGCCTCGTCGCCCATGACAGCAAGAAAGACGAGATGGTCGCCTGGGCGCTGGCCCATCGCGAAACGCTGGCGCGCTTCGACATCGTGGCGACCGGCACCACGGGCGGGCGCATTCTCGACGCCTGCCCGGAGCTGCGACTGACCCGGCTGAAAAGCGGCCCGCTCGGCGGCGACCAGCAGATCGGCGCGCTGATCGCGGAGGGGCGCGTGCGTGCCCTGGTGTTCTTCGTCGACCCGCTCACCGCCCAGCCGCACGATGTCGACGTCAAGGCGCTGATGCGGGTGGCGTTGGTCTACGACATCCCGCTCGCGCTCAACGAATCCACCGCGCACATGGTGATCGCCAGCCTGCGGCAGCACGGCTGAGCCAAGCCCGCGCGGCGTTTGAGCGAAGCCCGCTCAGAAGAACGCCTGCAGCCCGGTGATCGCGCGGCCGAGGATCAGCGCGTGGATGTCGTGCGTGCCCTCATAGGTGTTCACGGTCTCCAGGTTGATCATGTGGCGCATCACCGGGAATTCGGACGAAATCCCGTTGCCGCCATGCATGTCGCGCGCCTGCCGCGCGATCTCCAGCGCCTTGCCGCAATTGTTGCGCTTCAGCATGGAAATCGCCTCGACCGGCAGTTCGCCGGCGTCGAACATCCGGCCCGCGCGCAGGGCGAGCTGGAGGCCGAGCGTGATCTCGGTCGCCATGTCGGCGAGCTTCTTCTGGATCAGCTGGTTGGCCGCGAGCGGGCGGTCGAACTGCCGGCGGTCCAGCGTGTATTGCCGCGCCGAAGCGTAGCAGGCTTCCGCCGCGCCCATCGTGCCCCAGCCGATGCCGTAGCGCGCCCGGTTCAGGCAGCCGAACGGGCCCTTCAGGCCCACCGCGCCCGGCAGCACCGCCTCGTCCGGCACCTCGACGCCGTCCATCACGATCTCGCCGGTGATCGAGGCGCGCAGCGAAAGCTTGCCCTCGATCTTCGGGAAGGACAGCCCCTTGGCGCCGCGCTCCAGCACGAAGCCACGGATCGCGCCATCATCGGCGGCCGATTTCGCCCACACCACCGCGAGGTCGGCGATCGGCGCGTTGGTTATCCACATCTTCGTGCCGGTAATACGGTAGCCGCCGTCGATTTTCTCGGCGCGGGTGCGCATGCCGGCGGGATCGGAGCCCGCGTCCGGCTCGGTGAGACCGAAGCAGCCGACCCACTCGCCGCGCGCAAGCTTCGGCAGATATTTCTTCTTCTGCGCCTCGCTGCCATAGGCGTTGATCGGGTGCATCACCAGCGAGGACTGCACGCTCATGGCCGAGCGATAGCCAGAATCCACCCGCTCCACCTCGCGGGCGACCAGCCCGTAGGACACATAACCGAGGCCCGCCCCGCCATATTCCTCGGGGACGGTCGGCCCCAGCAGGCCAAGCTCGCCCATCTCGTCCATGATCTCGCGGTCGAAGCGCTCCTCCATATAGGCGGAGGCGACACGCGGCAGCAGCTTTTCCTGTGCGTAATCGCGTGCCGTGTCGCGCACGAGCCGTTCCTCCTCGGTGAGCTGGCCGTCGAGATGGAACGGATCGGCCCAGTCGAAAACGGCTTTGGCGGACGCGGAACTCATGGGGGGACTCTCCAGACCGTGCCGGCGATGCGGACCGGCACGCCGGTCATACAACGTCGCACGCCGCCGCGCATCCGGGATTGACTTCGCGGGTCCTGCAGGATGCGCCAATCCAAAGATCTACGACTTTGGTCGGGGGGTGAAGTGAGATTGCACATTTTCCAGAGGCGTGATTGGATCCCATTATTGGACGGCGGAGCCCAAACAATAACCCGGCCCACAAACTGGGCAGGTCCCGAACCAGTCCTTAGAGGGAAAATTTCATCATGCGGGTACTTAATGCCAAAGTGGCCTTCGCGGCCGCGGTGCTGACTGCGCTTTCGGCGCCGGCCTATGCCGCCAAGACGCTTGTCTACTGCTCGGAAGGCAGCCCCGAGAACTTCACCCCGGCGCTGAACACCACCGGCACCAGCTTCGATGCCGCCCGGCCGGTCTACAACCAGCTCGTGGAATTCGAGCGCGGCAGCACCAAGGTTGTGCCGGCGCTGGCCGAAAGCTGGACCGTGAGCCCCGACGGACTCGAAATCGTCTTCAAGCTGCGCAAGGGCGTGAAGTTCCACTCCGGTGTGAACGGCTTCACCCCCACGCGTGACTTCAACGCGGACGACGTGCTGTTCTCGTTCGAGCGCCAGTGGAAGCCGGAGAACCCGTACCACAAGGTCACCGGCGGCGCGTATGACTACTTCAACGACATGAGCATGCCCGACCTGCTCAAGTCGATCGACAAGGTGGACGACTACACGGTGAAGTTCACCCTCACCGAGCCGAACGCGCCGATGCTGGCGAACCTCGCCATGGACTTCGGCACCATCATGTCGGCCGAATATGCCGATTACCTTCTGAAGAAGGGTACGCCCGAGCAGCTGGACCAGATCCCGGTCGGCACCGGCCCGTTCTCCTTCGTGAACTACCAGAAGGACGCGGTGATCCGCTACAAGGCGTTCCCGGCCTATTTCGGCGGCAAGGCCGCGCTCGACAATCTTGTCTTCGCCATCACCCCGGACCCCACTGCGCGCTACGCCAAGCTGAAGAAGGGCGAGTGCCATGTGATGATCGCGCCGAACCCGGCTGACATCGCGGCGCTGAAGACCGATCCGGTGGTGAACCTGATCTCCCAGCCGGGCCTCAACATCGCCTATTGGGCGTTCAACAACGAGAAGCCGCCCTTCGACAAGAAGGAAGTCCGCCAGGCCTTCAACATGGCGGTCGACAAGGCGGCGATCATCAAGGACGTCTACCAGGGCGCCGGCCAGGCCGCGATCAACCCGATCCCGCCGACCATCTGGTCCTACAATAATGACGTGAAGGACTACCCGTTCGACCCCGAGAAGGCCAAGAAGATGCTGGCCGACGCTGGCGTCAAGACTCCGCTCGACATCGACCTGTGGTGGATGCCGGTGCAGCGCCCCTACAACCCGAACGCCAAGCGCATCGCCGAGATGATGCAGTCCGATCTCGCCAAGATCGGCGTCAACGCGAAGCTGGTGTCCTATGAGTGGGGCGAGTACCGCAAGCGCATGCAGCAGGGCGAGCACATGACCGGCCAGCTCGGCTGGACCGGCGACAATGGCGACCCGGACAACTTCTTCTTCCTGCTCGGCTGCGCCGCGGCCCGTCAGGGTGGCCAGAACCTCGCCAAGTGGTGCAACAAGGACTTCGACGCCCTGATCAACAAGGCGAAGACCATCTCGGACGTGGGCGAGCGCACCAAGCTCTATGAGCAGGCGCAGGTCATCGTGAAGGAAGAGGCGCCGTGGTTCACCATCGCCCATTCGGTGGTGTACGAGCCGACCCGCAAGGAAGTCGTGGACTACAAGGTGAGCCCGTTCGGCCGCCACGAATTCTACGGCGTCGACCTGAAGTGATGTGACGACGGCGCCAGCGGAGGGAGCGCTCCGCCGGCGCCGTGCCTTTCTGCAATACCGCACCGCCCGCATCCGCTATGGCCCGCCGGTTATCGAGGCGCGCCCGACGGTCGGCGCGCTGCCTTCTTGCCTGCACCGAGCGGCACCGGCTTCCAGGGGGAAGCGCGACCCATGCCGCGGCACGGCCTAGCCCGGGATCTTCATGTTCCGCTTCTTCATCCGACGCGTCGCGCTGACGCTGCCGACTTTCGTGGCGCTGATGTTCGTCACGTTCGTGGCCGTGCGCCTCGTGCCCGGCGACCCGATCGAGGCCCGCACCGGCGAGCGCGGCATCGCGCCCGAGCGCCTCGCGCAGCTTCGCCACGAACTCGGCCTCGACCAGCCGATCTGGCAGCAGTTCCTCGATTATGCGGGCGGCCTGCTGCACGGCGATTTCGGCGTTTCCATCGTCACCAAGACCCCCGTGCTCCACGAATTCGCGACCCTGTTCCCGGCGACGCTGGAACTGTCGCTGTGCGCGCTGATCTTCGCGGTGATCTTCGGCATTCCCGCCGGCGTGCTCGCCGCGGTGAAGCGCGGCGGCGCGATCGACCACACGGTGATGACGATCGCGCTCACCGGCTATTCCATGCCGATCTTCTGGTGGGGCCTGCTGCTCATCATGTTCATGTCGGAATATCTGGGGCTGACCCCGGTTTCCGGCCGCATGGACCTGATCAACTACTATTTCGAGCCGGTCACCGGCTTCATGCTGATCGACAGCCTGCTCTCCGATCAGGAAGGCGCCTTCGGCTCGGCGGTCGCCCATCTCATCCTGCCCTCCATCGTGCTCGGCACCATCCCGCTAGCGGTGATCGCGCGCATGACGCGCTCCTCCATGCTGGAAGTGCTGGGCGAGGACTATGTGCGCACCGCCCGCGCCAAGGGCCTCTCGCCGCTGCGGGTGGTCGGGCTGCACGCGCTGCGCAACGCGCTGATCCCGGTGGTGACGGTGATCGGTCTCCAGACCGGCACATTGCTCGCCGGCGCGGTGCTCACCGAGACCATCTTCGCCTGGCCTGGCGTCGGCAAATGGCTGATCGAATCGATCTCCCGCCGCGACTATCCCGCGCTGCAGGGCGGCATCATGCTGATCTCGGGCATCGTGATCCTCGTGAACCTCATCGTCGACCTCACCTATGTCGCGATCAACCCGAGGATTCGTCATGGCGGATGATCCGGTCCTGGCTCCCCCGACCGGGGGCATCGTCATCGAGAGCGTGCCGCCGGAAGTCTCCTCGCTGCGCGCCTTCTGGTCCGCCTTCAGCGAGAATCGCGGCGCGCTGCTCGGGCTGGCGGTGGTGGCGTTCATCGCCTTCCTCGCGCTGTTCGCGCCGTTTGTGGCGCCGCATTCGCCGATCGAGCAGTTCCGCCAGCATGTGCAGCAGCCCCCGGTCTGGGCCGGCGGCACCTGGGCGTTCCCGTTCGGCACCGACGCGGTTGGCCGCGATGTGCTCTCTCGCCTGATCTACGGCGCGCGCATTTCGCTGGGCATCGGCCTGTCGGTGATGGTGGTGTCGGTCACCCTCGGCATCGTGCTGGGCCTCGCCAGCGCCTTCATGCGCGGCGTGGTCGAGACCGTGGTGATGCGCATCATGGACCTCGTGGTGGCGATCCCGAGCCTCGTGCTCGCCATCCTCATCGTCGCGGTGCTGGGGCCGAGCCTCGTCAACACCATCATCGCGGTCACGGTGGTGTATCTGCCGCGCTATGTCCGCCTCGTGCGCGCCGCCGCCATCGCGGAACTGTCCAAGGAATATGTCGTCGCCGCGCGGGTGGCGGGCGTGGGCAAGCTGCGGCTGATGTTCGTCACCGTGCTGCCGAACTGCCTCGCCCCGCTGATCGTGCAGGCTGCGCTCGGCATTTCCGACGCCATCCTGGAAGCCGCCGCGCTCGGCTTCCTCGGTCTGGGCGCGCAGCCTCCGACCCCGGAATGGGGCGCGATGCTGGCGGACAGCCGCGAGTTCATCCGCTCCGCGCCGTGGATCGTCACCCTGCCGGGCCTCGCCATCCTCGTCACCGTGGTTGCCATCAACCTCATGGGCGACGGCCTGCGCGACGCGCTCGATCCCAAGCTGCGGCGGAGTTGACACGATGAACACCCAGCCCCTCCTCTCCATCCGCAACCTCTCGGTCTCCTTCAACACCTCGCGCGGCCCGTTCCGCGCGGTGGACGGCGTCGATCTCGATGTCGCGCCCGGCGAAGTCGTCGCCATCGTCGGCGAGAGCGGCTCCGGCAAGTCGGTCTCCATGCTGGCGGTGATGGGCCTGCTGCCGTGGACCGCCACCGTCACCGCCGATCGCATGATGTTCGACGGCCGCGACCTGCTCGCCATATCGGCACGCGAACGCCGGTCGATCATCGGGCGCGACCTGTCCATGATCTTTCAGGAGCCGATGTCGAGCCTCAACCCGTGCTTCACGGTCGGCTTCCAGCTCCGCGAGGCCATGGCCGCGCATCTCGACCTTTCGCGCGCGCAGCGGCAGGCCCGCGCGGTGGAGTTGCTGGAACTGGTCGGCATCCCCGAGCCGGAGCGCCGGCTGAAAGCGTTCCCGCACCAGCTCTCCGGCGGCATGAGCCAGCGCGTGATGATCGCCATGGCGCTGGCCTGCAACCCCAAGCTCATCATCGCCGACGAGCCGACCACCGCGCTCGACGTCACCATCCAGGCGCAGATCCTCGACCTGCTGCTCAAGCTCCAGCGTGAGCGCGGCCTCGGGCTGGTGCTGATCACCCATGACATGGGCGTGGTGGCGGAGACGGCGCAGCGGGTCTGCGTGCACTATGCCGGCCAGCAGGTGGAGAGGCAGGAGACCGTCAGCCTGTTCCGCGACCCGCACCATCCCTACACCAGCGCGCTGCTCGCGGCCCTGCCGGAGCGCGCCAGCGGGCGGCTCCTGCCGTCGATCCCCGGCGTGGTGCCAGGCCTCGCCGACCGTCCGGCGGGCTGCCTGTTCTCGCCGCGCTGCCGCTTCGCCACCGAGCGCTGCCGCACGGTGCCCCCGCCGCGCGCCGGGGCGGAACTGGGCTTCGCCCTGTGCCACACCCCGCTGGTCGCCGGGGTTCCGCGGGTTCTGGAGACGCTGGCATGAGTGAGGCCACCAACGCCGTGATGGAAGCCATCGGGCTTTCGCAATCCTACGAGGTCGCGCGCGGCCTGTTCTCGAAGACCGCCACGGTCAAGGCCGTCGCCGGCATCAGCTTCGCGCTCAAGCCGCGCACCACGCTGGCCATCGTCGGCGAATCCGGCTCCGGCAAGTCGACGCTTGCGCGCATGCTCACGCTGATCGAGCGGCCGGGCATGGGCGAATTGCGGCTCGACGACGTCGATGTCGCCGATGCCGACGCCCGCACCCTGCGCCGCTATCGCGGCGAGGTGCAGATGGTGTTCCAGAACCCCTATGGCTCGCTCAACCCGCGCCAGACCGTGGGCGCGGCCATCGAGGAGCCGCTGCTGGTCAACACCCCGCTCTCCGCCGCCGAGCGGCGCGAGCGCGCGCAGGACATGATGCGCCGGGTCGGCCTGCGGCCCGAGCATCACGGGCGCTACCCGCACATGTTCTCCGGCGGCCAGCGCCAGCGCATCGCCATCGCCCGCGCGCTGGTGATGCGGCCGAAGATCCTGGTGCTCGACGAGCCGGTCTCCGCGCTCGACGTCTCGGTGCGCGCGCAGGTGCTCAACCTGCTGGTGGAACTGCAGGAAACGCTTGGCGTCGCCTATATCTTCATCTCGCACGATCTCGGCGTGGTGCGCCACATGGCGGACGAGGTGCTGGTGATGTATCTCGGCAATGCCGTGGAGCACGCCCCACGCGACGCGATCTTCAATGCGCCCAAGCACCCCTATACCCGCGCGTTGCTCTCGGCGACGCCGCAGGTCGACCCCGAGGCGCGGCGCGAGCGCATCGTGCTGCAGGGCGAGCTGCCCTCGCCGTTCAATCCGCCGCGTGGATGCCCGTTCAACCCACGCTGCCCGCTGGTGATGGACCGCTGCCGGGTCGAGATGCCGCCGCTGGAACGCAAGGGCCCCGGCCGCGTCGCCTGCTGGGCCGTAGAGTAGGCGCAGCCGCCGCGCCGCGAGCCGTGGGCGGCCGCGAAGATGGCTGCCCTGCCGCCCCGCCCTCCCATGACGCCGACCTGAAGCGCGAGCGCAGCGAGGCTTTGAAGGAGGCCAGCCCCTCCGGGCTCCTGCTTCACGTCCCGGCACGGCCGGGCACCTCGGGGTGACGGCGCGCAGGTGAGAAGTCCGCGTAAACGAGCGGCCGACAAGCGCCCGCCTCGCCTGGAGCCGCAGCGCCGGGCGCGCCCCTCAGCGCATGTTGAACAGCACCGGGACGGTGAAGTTGAGCCCGGTGATGTCCGGCGGCGGCGGCGGCACCGGGGAGGCGCGGCGGATCATCTCCACCGCTTCCGCATCGAGGCTGGCATTGCCCGACGACCCGACCAGCCGCACCGACAGCACCCGCCCCGAACGGTCGATCGAGAAGGCGACGCGCGGACGGCCCTGATGGCCCGCGGCACGCGCCTCGGCCGGGTAACGCTTGTGGCGGTTGAGATGGCCCATCAGCCGTGAGCGCCAGTTGGCGGCCGTCCGGCTGTTGGACGAGGACGCGCCCGAACTGGGCGCGGCCACGCGATCGGAAGGCGGCGCATTCAGCGAGGGGGCGGCCGATGTCCTTGGCGCCGGGGGCTTGTCGCTCTTTTCCTGCTTCTTCGGCCGGGGTTTGGGCTTCGGCCGCTCCTTCGGCGGCTCAGGTTTCTTCTCCGGCGGGGTGAGTTCCGAGGCGAGCGGTGGCGGTGGCGGCAGCGGCACCTCGATATCGGGCGCCGGGCTTTCCGCGACCTCGGGCACCGGCTCCTGTTCCGGCAGGGGCTCGGGCGGCGGCGTATCCTCGACTTCCTCGGCAAGCGGGTCGGGCGGCACCTCCTCCTCGACCTTCTCGGGAGCTTCCATCATCTGCGGGCCCGGTGGGGCCTCGGTCGGATCGGCGGCCGGCGCGACCGGCAGCTCGGCCAGCTCGATCATGATCGCGGCCGGCTCCTCGGCGGCCACCACCGGCGGTGCGGCGAGCAGATAGGCCAGCACGCCGCCATGCACCGCCAGCACCACCGCGCCGCAGCCGAGCCAGGCGCAGGCCTCCACCGTGCGGTGGCGCGTCCCGTTCCTCAGCAGCATCAGGCTCATGGCGTGGGAGACCCGGCCGGCGCGGGAGCCGCCCCCGAAGCCGGCGCCGCACCGGGAGCCGGCGCAGCGCCCGGCACCGCCTCCAGGCCGACCAGCGCGATCTTGAGATAGCCGGCGGTGCGCAGAAGGTTCATCACCTCCATCAGATCGCCATAGGCCACCGCCTTATCGGCGCGCAGGAAGATGCGGGTGTCCTTCTTGCCCTCGGTGGTCTGGGCGAGCACGTCGCCGAGCCCCTCGCGCGAGACATCCTCATTGCCGAGCGCAAGGCCGAGATCGCTCTTCACCGTCAGATAGACCGGCTTGTCCGGGCGCGGCTGCACGGCGGCGTTCGAAGCCGGCAGGTCCACCGCGACATCGACGGTCGACAGCGGCGCGGCAACCATGAAGATGATGAGCAGCACGAGGATCACGTCGATGAACGGCGTGACGTTGATCTCGTGGTTCTCGACCATGTCGTCGGAATCGGTGCTCTGCAGCTTCGCGCCCATGGCGGCGTCTCCTTCGCCCGGCTATTCCGCGGCCGCGCGCAGGCGGATGGACGGCTCGACGCCGCCCTTCTGGCGCGGCTCGGGATGACCGGCGTCGCGCCGGTCGAGATCGCGCGAGAGCAGGCGCAGCACCTCGGCACTCGCATCGCCCATCAGCACGCGATAGCCCGACACCTGCCGCGAGAAGTGATTGTAGATCACGACCGCCGGAATGGCGGCGACGAGGCCGATGGCGGTGGCGAGAAGCGCCTCGGCGATGCCGGGGGCGACCACCGCAAGATTGGTGGTCTGCGCCTTCGAGATGCCGATGAACGAGTTCATGATGCCCCACACCGTGCCGAACAGGCCGACGAAGGGCGCGGTGGCGCCAATGGTGGCGAGAAGCCCGGTGCCACGGGTGATGGCCCGCCCCGCCGCGACCTCGATGCGGGACAGCGAGATCGAGACCCGCTCCTTGATGCCCTCCGCCGGCAGGTCGCCCGAGCGCTTCAGTTCGAGATCGGTCACGGCGAGCATGGCCCCCGCGGGGCCAGCGGCACCGACCTTGCGGGCCGCGTCCAGCGAGGGGCTGGCGAGATAGCCGCGCAGAGCGCTGCGCAGACGCCGCTGCGCGACCATCAGTTCCAGCGTCTTCGCCAGCCACACCGTCCAGGTCACCACGGAGGCGAAGGCGAGGCCGAGCATCACCGCCTTCACCACGATGTCCGCCGCCATGAACATGCCCCAGGGCGACAGGTCATGGGGGAGTTGAGCGGTGACGGTGGGATCGGCCGCGCCTTCATCAATCTCCGTCGCGACCGACGGAGCGGGCGCGGCCGTCGCGTCGGGAGGTGCTGCCGTGGTCGTGGTCGAGGTTTCGGGAGCAACCCCGTTGGCCGCGGGGACCGCAGCGGGCGCCGCCGGAGCCGCCGTCGGCGCCGCCGAATTGGCCGATGGTGCGGCCGGCATGGCCGGCACCAGCGGCTCCTCAGCCGCCGGCGCGGGCTGCTGCGCCAGCGCGGGCGCGAGCGGTCCGCACAGCAGGCTCAGAGCGAGAAGCGTCTTCGCGCAGGCATGGAACGGAGCAGTCCTACGAAGCATCGGCATATGGCTACCCGAAATCTCGGGGCCGGCCGCAGATCGCATCACGGCGCGTCGTGCAGGCCGGCCTGTCAGTTATCGGTTTCCATAAACCCGTAACGGCGAGGTCGACAACATGAAAAAGCCGAAACCTCGAAATGTAGAACCATTCAAAACAGCTCAATACCTCGCATATCTCCAGTTTTTCATAATTCTAAACTCGGAAATCGGAAGATATCGCCCTAGATCACCTTTCCGGGATTCAGCAGATTCAAGGGATCGAGCGCCGCCTTGAGGCGACGCATCAGGTCGAGACTGACCGGATCGGCGTAATGCGCAAGTTCTTCATGCTTGAGCTTCCCGATGCCGTGCTCGGCGGCAATCGAGCCGTCCATGTCGACCACGATGTCGTGGACGATGCGGTTGAAGTGCTCCCACATGTCGATGAAGGCGGCCTTGTCCATGCCCACCGGCTGGCTCACGTTGAAATGGATGTTGCCGTCGCCAACATGGCCGAACGGGCACGGTCTCAGCCCCGGCAGCTCCGCTTCCACCGCCGGCAGGGCACGCGCGAGGAACTCCGGCACGCGGGAAACCGGCACCGAGACGTCGTGCTTGATGGAGCCGCCTTCATGCTTCTGCGCCTCCGACATGTCCTCGCGCAGCCGCCACAACGCATTGGCCTGCGCCTCGCTGGTAGCGATCACCGCGTCCAGAAGTTCGCCGGCCTCGAAGGCCGCCCCGAGCCCCTCCTCCATCAGCGGACCGAGCTCGAAGGTGCGGGTCGGCGAGGAGAATTCGGCGAGCACGTACCAGTCATAGACCTCGCCGAGCGGGCGGGAGGTGCCGGGCATGTGCTTGAGCACGGTCTGGATTCCGAACTCGGCCATCAGCTCGAAGGTGGTGAGCGCGTCGCCCGCGAGGCTGCGCAGCCGGTGCAGAAGGGCAAGCGCGGATTCCGGGTCGGGCACCGCGAGGAAGGCGGTGGAGCGCTGCACGGGACGCGGGAACAGCTTCAGGACGGCGGCGGTGATGATGCCAAGCGTGCCCTCGGTGCCGAGGAACAGCTGCTTGAGGTCGTAGCCGGCATTGTTCTTGCGCAGCCGGCGCAGGCCGTTCCACACCCGCCCGTCGGCCAGCACCACTTCGAGCCCGAGCACCAGCTCGCGCGCATTGCCGTAGCGCAGCACCGCCGTGCCGCCGGCATTGGTGGCGAGGTTGCCGCCGATGCGGCAGGAGCCTTGCGAGGCGATGTGCAGCGGGAACAGGCAGTCCACCTCCTCCGCCGCCTTGTGCACCGTATCGAGGATGCAGCCGGCCTCGACCGTCATGGTCAGGTCGATCGGATCGACATTGCGGATGCGGTCGAGCCGCGCCAGCGAGAGCACCAGCTCGCCGAACGGCATCTGCCCGCCGACCAGCCCGGTATTGCCACCCTGCGGCACCAGCGGCGCCCCGGCCTTCGCGCACTCAGCGACAATGAAGGCAACTTCCTCGGTGGAGCCGGGCCGCAGCACCGCCGGGGTGCGCCCGTCATAAAGCCCGCGCTCCTCGCGCAGATAGGCAGCCGTATCGGCCGTATCGGTCAGCACATGCTGGGCTCCGATGCGCTGGGCGATGGCGGCAAGAAGCGGGGCGAGGTCGGGAGAAGAGGACATGCGGCATTCCATGGTGAAAGGGCGCGCACGCCCGCGTCGCCCGCCACCATATGGGCGGTTTCGCCAGAGGCAAGTTCGCCATTGCCAGATGCTGGCGCCGACGCACTCGGCGGTATTGACGACCGGCACGCCGTACGACGCGGCAACCCGCAAACCCGTGCTTCGCGCGCCGTGACCGCGTGATCGCATACCGCTGTCTCCCCCACCGGCGCCCGCTGGATCCGAGCAACGACGTGAAAGGCCGAACCTTCCGGCCCCAGCGCCCTCGCTCACCCCTTGCTCCCGCGCGGCTTTGCCCCTATCCCCACCGCCATGGCACCCCCTCTCCTTCTGCTTCAAGACACGCGCCTCACCTTCGGCGGCACCCCGCTGCTGGAAGGGGCTGAACTTTCCGTCTCCGCCGGCGAGCGCGTCGGCCTCGTCGGGCGCAACGGCTCGGGCAAGTCGACCCTGCTCAAGATCGCCGCCGGCCTCGTGCAGGCGGATTCCGGCGCGCGTTTCGTGCAACCGGGCGCCACCGTGCGCTACCTGCCGCAGGAACCGGACCTCTCCGGCTTCGAGACCACGCTGGCCTATGTCGAGGCCGGCATGGGGCCGGGCGATCAGGAATATCGCGCGCTCTATCTGCTGAACGAGCTCGGACTGACCGGCAACGAGCACCCGGCCAACCTCTCCGGCGGCGAGGCGCGGCGCGCGGCGCTTGCCCGCGTGCTCGCACCTGAACCCGATATCCTACTGCTCGACGAGCCGACCAACCATCTCGACCTGCCGGCCATCGAATGGCTGGAAAGCGAAATCGCGTCCTCGCGCTCGGCGCTGGTGCTCATCAGCCATGACCGGCGCTTTCTGGAAGACCTCACCCGCGCCACGGTCTGGCTCGATCGTGGCAGGACGCGCCGCATGGAGCGCGGCTTCAAATTCTTCGAGGAATGGCGCGACCAGGTGCTGGAAGAGGAGGAGCGCGACCAGCAGAAGCTCGCCCGGCAGATCGTCGCGGAAGAGCACTGGATGCGTTACGGCGTCACCGCCCGGCGCAAGCGCAACATGCGCCGCGTCGGCCAGCTCGCCGAGCTGCGCAAGCAGTTCCGTGAGCATCGCCACGCGCTCGGCACGGTCTCGCTGACCTCCACCCAGGCGGAAGTCTCCGGCAAGCTGGTGATGGAGGCGGAGAACATCTCCAAGTCCTATGGCGACCGGGTGATCGTGCGCGACCTGTCGATCCGCATCCAGCGCGGCGACCGCATCGGCATCGTCGGGCCGAACGGCGCCGGCAAGACCACGATGCTGAAGATGCTCACCGGCGAGCTCGAACCCGACAGCGGCACGGCGAAGCTCGGCACCAATATCGAGATGGCGACGCTCGACCAGCGCCGCGCCGCGCTCGACCCCGAGCGCTCGGTGCGCGACACGCTGACCGACGGGCGCGGCGACCAGGTGTTCATCGGCGGCAATCCGCGCCATGTGATCGGCTATATGAAGGACTTCCTGTTCATGCCGGAACAGGCGCGCACGCCGGTGTCCTCGCTCTCGGGCGGCGAGCGCGGGCGGCTGCTGCTGGCCTGCGCGCTGGCTCAGGCGTCCAACCTCATGGTGCTGGACGAGCCGACGAACGATCTCGACTTGGAGACGCTCGACCTGCTCGAAGAGATGATCGACGACTACGCTGGCACCGTCCTGCTGGTGAGCCACGACCGCGACTTCCTCGATCGCACCGTCACCGCCACCATCGCCTATGAGGGCGACGGCAACTGGACCGTCTATGCCGGCGGTTATTCCGACATGGTGGCCCAGCGCGGCCATGGCGTGAAGGCGAAGGCCGTGGCCGCGACGGCGAAGCCCGCCGCAAGCCCATCTGCCAAGGCGGCAACCGCGCCGGTCGCGTCCAAACGCAAGCTCTCCAACAAGGAGAAATACGCGCTCGACCAGCTTCCGAAGCAGATGGCGCAGCTTGAGGCCGACATTACCCGGCTGAACAACCGGCTCGCCACGCCGAACTTCTACACCAAGGACCCTTCCGGCTTCCAGAAGGCGACCGCCGAGCTGACCCGCGTCCAGGCCGAGCTCGCCAAGGCGGAGGAGCAATGGCTGCAGCTGGAAATGCTGCGCGAGGAGCTGGGGGGATGATCCCCCGCCTGCCATGCCGCGTACGCGGCACCCCGGTCGCAGCGCAGCGCGAAGCCGGGATCTTTCGCCGACCGTCCGGGATGACGGGCAGCAATCAGGCGCACACCTGACATGGCCTCCCTCATTCCCCTGGCCTCGCCCGACGATCCGCGCATTGCGCCCTATCACGCCATTCGCGAGCGGGACCTCGTGGGGCGTGGCGGCAGGTTCATCGTCGAGGGGCGTACCGTGCTCGACGTTGCGCTTTCGCCGCGCAACCGCTTCGCGCTGGAATCGCTGCTGATCGCCGAGAGTCGGGCCGACGCGCTGGCCCCGCTGCTGGCGCAGGCGCCGGCAGGGCTGCCGGTCTACACCGCCTCGCAGCCGATTCTCGACGGCATCACCGGCTTCCACATCCATCGCGGCCTGCTCGGCATCGGAAGACGGGGCGAGGAACCGTCAATGGAGCAGGCCATTGCCGCCCTGCCGGACGAGGCGCTGGTGGTGGTGCCGCTCGGCATCACCAATCACGACAATGTCGGCGGCATCATGCGCAACGCCGCGGCCTTCGGTGCCGATGCCGTGCTGTTCGACTTCGCCTCCTGTGATCCGCTCTACCGCAAGGCGATCCGAGTCTCGGTCGGCGGTAGCCTCGTCGTGCCTTTCGCCCGCGAAGGCGCGGCGGAGCGCATCCTCGACATGCTGGCGGCGAACGGGTTTGCGCTGCTCGCCTTCAGCCCGGCTGGCGATCACGTGCTGTCGCAGGTGAAACGGCAGAAACGCACCGCCCTGCTGCTCGGCGCGGAAGGTCCGGGACTCGCGCCGCACATCCTCGCGCGCACCCAAACGGTGCGAATACCTATGAAAGCCGGCTTCGATTCGCTCAATGTCGCCACCAGCTGCGGCATTGCGCTACACCAACTTACCTTTGGGTGATCACGCCCGCTTGAACATGCGAATCACCCTCGACAATCGGTCCGGGTGCGCGCATGCTTCCACCTGTAATACCAGACGGCTTGCCGTCTTTATGACCGTCCACTTTCAAAAGCCCGAAGCTCTGCTTCGGGCTTTTTTTTAGCCGCGCGGGCCGGATGCCGCAGGTCGCGGGCCATTTGCGGGCGGGCGGCTTTGGCGTAGCGTCAGGAAAACAGAGCGCTAGCGATGCCGAACCCGACGCCACCCGACCGTGCAGCCCGTCCCGAGATCGTGAAGCTCGGCGGCAGTCTCACCGCCTCGCCCCGCCTGCCAATGCTGCTCGCCCATTATGCGGAGATCGGCGCGCCGGTGGTGCTGGTGCCCGGCGGCGGGCCGCTGGCGGATGCGGTGCGCGCGCTCCAGCCCCGGCTGACGCTTTCCGACCACGCCGCCCATCACATGGCGATCCTCGCCATGGAACAGACCGCTCTGGCCTTCGCCGACGTCGAGCCCCGTCTCCAGCCCTGCGCCGACGCCCCCGCCATCGCCCACGCCCATGCCGAGGGCCGCGCAGCGCTCTGGCTACCCGCCGCGATGGCGCGGGCGGCCGACGATCTGCCCGAGAGCTGGGATGTCACCTCCGACAGCCTAGCGCTGTGGCTGGGCATCACGCTCGACGCCGCGCGCGTGACTTTCGTGAAATCGGCCCCCGTCGCGCAGCCGCATGGTCCCGCCGCGGAGTGGGCCGCAAGCGGGCTGGTCGACCCGTACGTGCCGGTGCTTGCCCGGCGCTTTGCCGGCAGGCTAGAAGCCGCCTCGTCCGACGAGGTTCTGGACAGGAGGAGCCGGGCGGCATGAGTGCGGATGAAACGGGCGTTAAAGGTAAGTATCCGCGCTGGAGCTGGGCGCTGACCGGCTCCGGCCATTTCTTCACCGAGTCCATCGCGCTGATCAAGCAATTGCCCGCCGTCGACCTGTTCGTCTCGAAGGCGGCGGACGAGGTGCTGCGGATGTACAAGCAGGAATTGCCGGAAGGCACCCGCATCTTCAGGGAAACCACCGCCAGCTCCGCCCCTGTCGGCCGGTTCTATGAGGGGCTGTACCACACGCTCGTGGTCTCGCCGGCCTCGTCCAACACCGTGGCGAAATGCGTGTTCGGCATTTCCGACACGCTGGTGACCAACTGCTTCGCGCAGGCCGGCAAGTGCCGGGTGCCCTCGATCGTGTTTGCCTGCGACACCGCGCCGGAGATGATCACCATGGCGCCCAAGGGGCCGGTCTCGGTCTATCCGCGCCGCATCGACCTCGAAAACACCGCCAAGCTGAAGGAGTTCGACGACACGACGGTGGTCGAATCCATCGAGGACCTCACCAGCGCCATCGAGGCCCGCGCCCGCTGGCTAGCGGGCGAAGGCGCGCCGGCGCATGGCTGAGCCCCCATCGGCGGAGCCCCCCTCAGAGGAGCGGTCGGCCCGGCCGGAGAAGGTCGCCCTCGTCACCGGCTCGCTCGCCGAGCCGCGGCTGACGAAGATTGCGGGCGACATCGCCGACGACACGCTGGCCCCGGTGGTGGTGAATGTTGGCGTGAAGGTCGCGGCGCTGATGACCGCCGAGATCGTCGAGCGCCGGCTCAAGATCCCCGAAGGCACCGACCGCGTGCTGATGCCCGGACGGTTTCGCGGCGACCTCGAAAGGCTGGAGCGCTTCTTCGGCGTGCCGTTTGCGCGCGGGCCGGACGAGGTGGCCGATCTGCCGGATTATTTCGGGCTGGAGCGACGGGCGGTCGATTTGTCGAAGCACGACGTCACCATCTTCGCCGAGATCGTCGACGCGACCAGGATGGAGATTCCCGCCCTCATCGAGCGCGCGCGCTTCCTCCAAGGCGAGGGCGCGGACGTGATCGACCTCGGCTGCCTGCCGGACACGCCGTTCCCGCATCTGGAAGACGCCATCGCCGCGCTGCAGGCGGAAGGCCTGAGGGTCAGCGTCGATTCCTTCGATCCCGCGGAACTGTCCCGCGCCACCCGCGCCGGCGCCGATTTTCTGCTGAGCCTGAACGAGACCAATCTCGACATCGCGAAGGAAGGCGCCGCCGTGCCGGTGCTGG
Organism: Ancylobacter sp. G4_0304; assembly: GCF_047501495.1. Classification (NCBI taxonomy): domain Bacteria; kingdom Pseudomonadati; phylum Pseudomonadota; class Alphaproteobacteria; order Hyphomicrobiales; family Xanthobacteraceae; genus Ancylobacter; species Ancylobacter sp. G4_0304. Next base: position 20,039 of record NZ_JAZDRM010000028.1, read on the forward strand.
TGCCGGCAAAGCAGGGCGACCTCGACTCGCTGGTCCGCGCCGTCGAGGCCTGCCTTGCCAGCGGCCAGCCCTTCTATGCCGACCCGATCCTCGACCCGATCCACTACGGCTATACGGCGTCCGTGGTGCGCTATTCCGAGTTGCGCCGCCGCTTCCCGGACATCGCGATCCTCATGGGCATCGGCAATGTCACCGAGCTGACCGACGCCGACACCACCGGCATCAACGCCATCCTCATGGGTATGATTTCCGAACTTCACATACAGGCGGTGCTCGCGGTGCAGGTCAGCCCGCATTGCCGCACGGCGGTGCGCGAATTCGACCGGGCGCGGCGGGAGTTCTACGCGGCCCGGCATGCCGGCGCGCTGCCGCAGGGCTTCGGCGGCGGGCTGATGGCGCTGCGCGACCGCAAGCCCCACGCCGCAAGCCCGGAGGACATCGCCCGCCTTGCTGCGGAAGTGCGCGACCGCAACTATCGCATCGATGTCGCGCAGGACGGCATCCACATCTACAATCGCGACGGCCACCATATTGCGAGCGAGCCCTTCGCCCTGTTCCCGCACCTCGGCGTGGAAGGCGACGGCGGGCACGCCTTCTATCTCGGCGTCGAGACCGCGCGGGCGGAGATCGCCTATAAGCTCGGCAAGCGCTACGCGCAGGACGAGGGGCTGAAATGGGGCGTGGCGGGCGAGATCGCCGGCAGCCCGGAGGCCGCGCATCGTTTGACATTCAAGGAGGCCGGCACGACGCTGGCGGCGAAAAAGAACAAAGGCGAAGCCGAATGATCCGCGAGACCATCGTCACCACCCGCTCGGCCTCCGGCGAACCGCATATCGCGCCGATGGGCGCGACGGTGATCGAGGGCGGCTATCTCCTCCAGCCGTTCCGCCCCTCGCGCACGCTGGACAACCTGGTCGCGACCAAGATCGCGGTGGTGAACTTCACCGACGATGTGCGCATCTTCGCCGGCTGCGTGGTCGGGCGGCGGATGAAGGTCGATGTCAGCAAGTCGGTCTACCTCGACTGCCCGCGCCTGTCCGACGCCATCGCCAATGACGAGGTGACCGTGGAGCGCATCGAGGATGATCCCCATCGACCGAAAATCTACTGCAAGACCTATTACCGCGACAATCACAAGCGCTTCGAGGGCATGAACCGCGCAAAGGCCGCGGTACTGGAAGCCGCGGTGCTGGCGAGCCGGCTCGACCTGCTCACCGACGAGAAGGTCGACCAGGAGATGGCCTATCTTGCCATCGCGGTCGAGAAGACCGCCGGCCCCGAGGAGCTGGAGGCCTGGGGCTGGGTGCAGGAGGCCATCGCCGAGCATCGCCGCAGGCGCGCATCATGAACGCCGCGCCCGGCCTGCTCGCCAGCGTCGCTGATCTTGCTGAGATGGAACTCGCCCGCCTCGGCGGCGCCGATATCATCGACCTGAAGCAGCCCGCCTTCGGGGCGCTCGGCGCGTGGAGCGTCGATGCGCTGATCTCCGCCGTCCAGCTCTGGCGCGGCTGGGGGCTCGCCGCCCCTGCACTCTCGGCCACCGCCGGAGACCAGCCCATGGTACCGGTGCTGTTGCGCACCGCCGCCGAGCGCGTGGCGGCGACTGGCGTGCCGCTGGTCAAGGTCGGCTTGTTCGATTCCCCTTCCATGGGTGCTTGCCTCGAAGCGTTGGCTCCGCTTGCCGACGCCCACCGGCTGATCGGCGTACTTTTCGCCGACCAGCAGCCGGATTTCGCGGTAATCGGCGCGTTGGGACGCGCGGGTTTCGCCGGCATCATGCTCGACACCGCCGACAAGAAATCCGGCCCGCTGACCGCCCATCTCGACACGCTCACCCTCGGCCAGTTCGTGCAGGAGGCTCGCCGGCACGGGCTGATGACCGGCCTTGCCGGCTCGCTGACGCTCGACGACATCGCCCCGCTGGCGGCAGTGGGGCCGGATTATCTCGGCTTTCGCGGCGCCCTGTGCACGCAAGGCCGCTCCGGTGCGCTCGACCCGGCGCGGCTGGCGCAGGTGCGCGCCCGGCTACCGGCGCAGGCCGGCACCGCGACGGGTTGACTCGACGCACCGGAAGGTCCACTGAGCGCCCGCCGCGCGCTTTCGTCATCGCGGCGCAAACGGAACCCCTTAGCCATGCCTAGCGACAGTCAAAGTCGATTGTTTCTGCCGCCGGCGGCCGCCGCGGCCTGATCCGCGAAGGGTAATCCTCCCGCGCATCCGGCTCTCCGCGCGACCGCCTTTGCGGCCGTCGACGGAAAGAAGAGCCTGAATGAGCGACCTGCGTAACGAGACCCCTCTCGACGACGTTCTGCACGGGGCCGGGCCGAACCTGCCCGCGCGCGAGCATATTGCCGACATCGCCGCCCGGCTGAACGAGCTGGACGACATCGCCGCCGCGACGCTGGTGGCGCGCCTGCCGCATGAACAGGTGATCGAGCTGCTCGACCACCCGGAATTCGACCAGTCGGTGCGGCTGCTCGAAGCGCTGCCGACCGGCGAGGCGGCGGTTCTGGTCGCCGGCATGTCCGCCGACCGCGCGGCCGACCTGTTCGCCGAAATGGACGAGCGCGCCGGCGCCCGTATCATGGCCGCGCTCGATCCCGAGACCCGGTCGGCCATCGAACGGCTGCTGACCTTCCCGCCGGACACCGCTGGCAGCCTGATGACCACCGAATTCGTCTCGGTGCCCGCGAGCTGGACCATCGGCCAGACCCTCGATCACATCCGCAAGGTCGAGCGCACCCGCGAGACGGTCTACGCCATCTATGTGCTGGACCCCTCAAGCGGCAAGCTCGTCAAGGCGGTGTCGCTGCGCCGGCTGATCACCGGTGCGCCGGAGGACCCGATCCTCTCCGTCGCCCCCGCGCCCGATCCGATCACCACCGGCCCGCTGGCGGACCGCGAAGATGTCGCGCGGCTGTTCTCCAAATATGATCTGCTGGCGGTGCCGGTGGTCGACGACGCCGGCATCGTGATCGGCATCGTGACGGTCGACGACATGATCGACGCCATCATCGAGGAATCGACCGAGGACGTGCAGAAGTTCGGCGGCATGGAGGCTCTGGACGAGCCCTATATGGAGATCGGCTTCCTGAACATGCTGAGGAAGCGCGCCGGCTGGCTTTGCATCCTGTTCGTCGGCGAGATGTTCACGGCAAGCGCCATGCAGCATTTCGAGGACGAGCTGGAGCGCGCGATCGTTCTGACCCTGTTCATCCCGCTGATCATGAGCTCGGGCGGCAACTCCGGCTCGCAGGCGACCTCGCTGATCATCCGCGCGCTGGCGCTGCACGAGATCAGGCTCGGCGACTGGTGGCGGGTGGCCCTGCGCGAGCTGCCGTCCGGCCTCGCGCTCGGCGCGATCCTTGGCGCGCTCGGCATCCTCCGCATCACCGCCTGGCAGATGCTGGGCCTGCACGATTATGGTGAGCACTGGATGCTGGTCGCCGCCACCATCGGCGCCTCGCTGCTGGCGATCGTCACCTTCGGCTCGATGATCGGCTCGATGCTGCCCTTCGTGCTGCGCCGGCTCGGCTTCGACCCGGCCAGCGCCTCGGCGCCGTTCGTGGCGACCTTTATCGATGTCACCGGGCTGGTGATCTATTTCTCGGTGGCGCTGGCGATCCTGTCGGGAACGCTGCTCTAGGTAACGCACCCGGCCCTCTCCCCGTCGGGGAGAGAGTGCCCGGTCTATTCCGGCACCAGCACCTCGCCCTGCCCGCCCAAGAGCACGTCGCCGACCAGACGCCGTGCGCGTGTCGCCGCGCCGAGGAAGTCGCCGAGGTCCGGCACGCGGCGCGCGATGAGCTGAAGCGCGATCATCTCCTGCATGCCGGTATCGACGAAGCCGGCCGGCAGCTCGGGCAGGGTGCGGGCGAACACGGTGCCGCGCTTCATGCCGCGCCCCATCAGCGGGCCGATGGCACCCTGAACGCACACCGTGCCGGCGATCATTTCGCTCGCGAGTCCCTCGCCGGCATCGCCCTCGATCACGATCAGCCCGCCGCGCTGGCGCTCGGCCGCGCGGGGACCGGCCGATCCCGTGATCCGGATCACGCCGCCCGACATGCCGCGCCGCGAGCCGGACGAGGCGGCGCCGAGCCGTGCGCCGACATGGCCCGCGACCTTGATGCGCCCACCAGAAAGCTCGGCACCGAGGAAATCGCCGGCCCCGCCGGCAATGCGCAGCACGCCGCCGGTCATGCCAAAACCTGCCCAGGCGCCAACCGGCCCATCGACCAGCAGCTCGCCGCCGTCCATCTTGGCGCCGACATGATCGAGCCGGCTGTCGCCGATCTCGATCACCACCGAACCTTCCGGCCCGCGCTCCACGAAGAACAGCTCCGCCAGCGGCAAGGCGCGCCCGCCGCAGGGCAGCGCGATCTGCTCGATCTCGCGCAAGGAGAGCGCGGCGAGGACACCCGGCGTGACGCCGGATAGGTCGACCCGCGCTTCCAGCGCCGCGCGGGGCTTGAGAACCGCACCGCTCATGAGGTGGCTCCCGTTTCCGCGCCCATGATCTCGCGCAGCTTGAAGTGGAAGGGGCCGAGATTGCCGCCGTAATTGCCGGCGTCGATGGCGACGATGCCACCATCCGCGCCGATGGCGCACACCGCCTCGATGCCGACGCGAGTGGCCTGCGCCACAGCCTCGAAGCTCACGCCGTCGATCACGATCTCCAAAACCGAGCCGACCTCGGGCGGCAGTGCGCTGGGCCGGACGCCGCGCAGCGTCGGGCAATAAGCGTCGTTGGTGGAGGCGAACAGGCCCTTATATTTGGAGCCGACCTTGGAACCGGAGCGCACCACCCCGCCGGGGAACGGCAGGATGATGCCCTCGACTTTGGTCATCGCCTTCACCGCCGCCTCGGCCGCGTGCAGCGCCTGCGCTTGGGTGCGGGCAAGAATGAGAAAATTACCGCCGCCGACGCCTTCCACCGAACCGGTATCCTCGTCGCAGACGAACTCGCCTTCCATCACCGGCAGGCGCCAGAAGCGCTTCTGGTCGATCTTCTTGGAAATCTGGAAGCCGTCCGCGAAATAGCGGATGGTCTTGGCCAGTGGCACGCGCTTGCCGGTGTCGATGCCGGCATAGCAGGCCGTGGTCGGGCAGGTCAGGATGCACTGGCCGAGCCGCAGCGGCACGACCTTCTTCAGCGAGCCGAAATCCATCGCGAAGATGAGGATGGCGACGCCGGGCCGCCCGTCCGGGGTCTCGCTCGCCGGAATCTCACGCTCCACCGCCGCCTCGCAGCCGCAGCCGATGACCGAGGTGGCAAAGCCCGTGGTGGTGCGGCCGGCGATCATCGCCCATTCGCTGGTGTCGGCGGTGATGATCAGCCGCGTGCCGACCATCGGGAAGGCTTCCGCGAAGGTGTCGCGTATCTCGACGCCGTTGAGGATCATGGCGCCACCCCCTCGCATTTCAGGATCGTCGGACCAGCCCCGTTGCGCAGTTCATGGTCGGCGATGCGGAAATGGCTGGCCTTCAGCCCCACCGCCTCGTCGAACCAGCGCTGCATGTCCTTCTCAATGCCCCGGTCGAATTCCGGCCGGGCGACATGGGTGGTGCCGGCCACCGTCTCGACGATGGCACCGTCCTTGACCACGAGCCGGCCATCCTTGAACACAAGCCGCGCCGTGGAGAACATCGCCTCGCGGTCGCTCTCCTCGGCATAGACTACGACATCGCCGACCCCGCCGGGAGCGAGATGCCCCTTGTCGGTCAGCCCGAGAATACGGGCGGGAGCCGCGCGGGTGAGGATGGCGATCTCGTCCAGCGAGTATTCGCGGGTGATCTGCCCGAGCAGGGTGTGCGCCTGCGCCGCCTTGTTGAGCGTGGCGAGCTGGGCGTTGCGGAAATCGCGGTCCATCAGCAGCCGGATCAGGTGCGGATAGGTGGTGAACGGCCCGCCATTGGGATGGTCTGTGGTCAGGAAGATGCGCCAGGGATCGTCCACCAGCAGGAACAGCTCCAGCCCGATGGCCCATTGCAGAGCGTTGACGAAGGATTTGTCGCGATACTCGAAAGGGATCACGCCGCAGGCAGCGTCGAGCTCGATATCCATGCCGATCGACTTCTTCGGCGTGGCGATGCCGCGGTTGCGGTATTGCGACATGTAATCGGCGGACGCCGTCACGGTCTGGCCGAACATCACCTGCCCGACATCGACCGAGATGTTGGGATGCTTGTTCACCAGCTCGGCGATGCGCGCGGCGGCGGATGAAAACTTGCGGTCGCCCTCGGTGCCGTAGGAATGGAACTGGAGGTGAGTGAGGTGCAGCCTGCGGCCTTCCGCTGCGAGGATCGTCGCCAGCGTGGTCTCGTCATTGCCCGGCACGCCGAGATTGCAGCCGTGCAGATGGATCGGGTGCGGCAGGCCGAGTTCGGTCACGGCGCGGATCAGGGTTTGCAAGACCGTGCGCGGCGTCACCCCATAATGCGGGTTCGCCTCGTCGAGCTGCATCCAGCGCGCGTTGAACTTGAAGGCGTTGATGCCGCCGGGATTGACGATCTTGATGGCGAAGGCCTGCGTCGCCTCCACCATCCAGCCGACATAGGCGTTGATCTGCTCCTGCTTCGCCCCGGCCGCCATCAGCCGCAGCAGGAAATCATCGTTGCCGAGAACGAGATAGGCGCCGGTGTCGAGGTTCGGGATGTCCGCCATTTCCAGATGCGCGCCGCGCGCATTGGCCCCGACCATGGCGGGCTCGAACACGGTGGTGTAGCCAAGCTCGGAATAGCGGCACCCGGTGGCGTGAGCGGTCGGCACCGCCCGTCCGCCGCCGCAGCCGCAGAAGGCGCCCGGCAGCTCGGGAAAGGCCCGCCGGTCTTCCTGCATCAGCATGCGGGCAAGGTTCATCTTGCCGCCCGCGATGTGGCTGTGCAGATCGATGCCGCCCGCCATCACCACGTCGCCGCCGAGATCGTATTCGACGTCCGCCTTCAGGTCGGTGCCCGCGACGATGCGGCCGTCAACCAGCTCGACGTCGCGAGAGACCAGGCTCTCGCCATGGGCCGGGTCGAGCACACGCCCGCCCTTCAGCCTTATGCGCATTCAACCCTCCGCTATGCATCGCACAGCCTCGGCGACGCTCGGAAGCGTCGCGACGCGCAGGGCGCCGAGCGGCAGGCTCACAATTGAATCCATGCGGAACACCGTGCCCGCATGATCGACGCCCGGCGTGCCCACGGGAATGAACACGTCGGGCGCCGTCTCGAAAACCGTTTCGGGATGGGCAAGGGCGATCACCTTGCCGGCAAAGCGCGGCGGCGGCTCCGGCCGCAGCGCGCTGACCCAGACCATGAGATCGGCGTCCTCTAGCGCCGCGCCGGTCGCGAACAGCGTCGAATCATGCTCGGCGCCGCCGGCCCGCACCGCCGTGCGCAGCGGATAGCCGAGGCGCCACAGCAGCAACTGGTTGACGCCGATGATGTTGTCGCGCCCGCCGAGCGGGAACACGCCCGCCCGCGTCGTTACGTTCAGCGCGTCGACGATGGCGGTGGCGCGGATCGCGATGAGGTCTCCCTCCGCGGAATCCCCGCCACCCAGCGTGGCCGCATTCCACGTCACCACCGCATACGTCGCGCCCTTCAGCGCCGCCGCGGCCTCGGCAAGGCCCGCCACGGGCACGCCGCCATAGGCTTCGCCCGACAGCGTGCGCCCGGCGAGCAGGCCCGAAATCGCCTCCAGCGCCGCCACCACATCGTCGGCGGAAAGATGGCTCACTTGCGCGCCCCTGAGCTGGCCACGCGCCTTGTCACCCGGCCCTCCCCCGAGGAAGATCACCCGCCTCTCGCCGGTCGCGAAGAGCGGCGCCTCGGGATAGAGCCGCTCGAACAGCCGGCCGAACTGCGGGGTCGGGTCCTCGCCCACCACCAGCAGCACGTCGCAGCGATTGCGCACCTCGGCCAGCGTCACCGACAGCCAGCCGGTGCGCTGCGCGGCGGCATAGTTACGGAACAGGCCCGGCGAGGCATAATGGTCCAGCACGCCGCCGAACCGCGCGGCGAGGTCGACCAGCGCCCCCGCCCCCGCCATATCGACGCCGAGCCCGGCGATCACCGGCGCCCGTGCCTCGCGCAGCAGCACATGCGCCTGCGCGGCAGCGACCTCGAACGACACCGCCTCTCCGGCGCGGGTCGGGACCGGATCGGCCACGTCGCGACGGCGCAGCAGGCGCGCCGCCTCGGGGCACAGGGCGCCGCCCCCCGCGCCAATTGCACGCACGTCTCGCCCCGTCACCTCGACGGAAAGATCATCGCAGCCGAGCCCACAGAAGGCGCAGACCACATCGGTGAAAGTCTCGGTCGCAGGATCAGCCATGGCGTTCAGTCATATTTGATGTAAGCGAAGCGGAGATCGCCGCGGGGCGTGCCTTCGAGCGCGCTGTCCGGCTCGGCGCCGGGCTGCCAACCCACGACATCCTCGATCTTTTTCGCCAGTTGGAAGTCGCGCTCGGTGATGCCCTTGGCGTCATGCGACATCAGCCGCACCTCGACCCAGGCATAGGAGGCGGTGATGTCGGGATGGTGCCAGGCGGCCTCGGCGAGATGGCCGACCGTGTTGATCACCATCAGCGTGCCCTTCCAGCCATTGGTCTTGTAGGTGCGGCGTATCCAGCCGTCCTCCAGCCGCCATTTCGGCAGCTCGGCGGCAAGACGGGATACTATCTCTTTGTCATCAATAGTCTTTTTTGGATCGATCGCCACAGCGCCTCGTCCTCCCCGGCGTGTCCGCCCGTTCTTGGCGCGGGCAGCACATGACGATTCGGTAGCACGCGAAACCGCCTCTCGGCAAACTTCCTGACGACAGGCGGTGCAGACGGCTTGTCGTGGTGGGGCGCTCGGCCTTACCATGGGGACGGATCGGGCTCCCAGCCCGGCATCGGCTATCGGCGGCATGGCGGGCGCACGGCCCGCGCGCGGTGCGATGGGCCTGCCTGCATCGCGCAGCGCTGGCGACGGTTTGGCGAAAGCCCGCGTCGCCCCCTTATCCGATCAGAGGCCGCAACGGCCCGCATTTCCTAGGGATCGAAACGACATGGCGGATATCGCCCCCATTCTTCACGTCATCTCACCGCTTCGCCACGTCAGCCCGTTCGATGTGAACATGGCGCTGGATGCCGGCTACACCACCATCGTGCCTTACCCCGACGTGCGCCTCGACGAGGTGACGGACCTGACGCAGGACATGATGTTCTCGCGCCCGCCGAGCCATGCCGCGCGCACCGGGCTGTTCATCGGCGGCAAGGATGCCGGGCTTGCGCTCGACATGGCGGACAAGGCGGCGGGCGCGCTGTTTCCCCCGTTCCAGATTTCGATCTTCGTCGACCCGGCCGGTTCCTTCACCACCGCCGCCGCGATGATTGCCGAGGTCGAGAAAAAGCTGAGGACGACGCGGCCCGAGGGGCTGAGCGGCGCCAAGGTGCAGGTCTATGGCGCCACCGGCGTCGTGGGCGGCATCGCCGCCGTCATCGCGGCGCAGGCCGGCGCGGAGGTCACGCTGGTCTCCCATCGCGAGATCGAGGCCGTCGAGGCCAAGGCCCGCGAGTTCAAGACCCGCTTCAACGTGACGCTCAGTACCGCCGCCGCCCGTGACGACGCCGAAAAGCGGGCCTTGCTGCCCGATGCTGAAGTGGCGCTGGCCTGCGGCAAGGCAGGCGTGCAGATCCTCACCCGCGAACACCTCGCCTCCGCCGGAAAGCTGCTGGTGGCGGCGGATGTCAACGCCGTGCCGCCCTCCGGCATTGCGGGCGTCGAGGCGCTGGACGACGGCAAGTCCATCGGCGGAAAGGCCGTCGGCATCGGCGCGCTGGCCATCGGCCATCTCAAATATCGCGTGCAGCATGAGTTGCTGAAGCGCATGCGCGACACCGATACTCCTCTGGTCATCGGGTTCGAGGATGCGTTCAGCCTCGCCCGCTCGCTGTCGCTCTGACGGACGCGATCCGACAAAGGTACCTGAACATGGACTCCCCCCTGCGCGACCGGCGTCCCAGCGTGAGCGCGCTGACCCATCCCCTCGTCGAATCCCTTGTTGCCCACGCCGACACGCTGCGGCTCGACGTCTCCCGCGGCTATGGCGGCGCCTGCATCGTCGATGCCGGCATCAAGGCGCGCGGCGGTATCGAGGCGGGCCGGCGCATCGCTGAAATCTGCCTGGGCGGCCTCGGCACCGTCAGCATCGCCCCCAGCACCCGGTTCGCGCGCTGGAGCACGCTGCTCGCGGTGCGCACCAGCGATCCGGTGCTGGCCTGCCTCGCCAGCCAATATGCCGGCTGGAGCCTCGCTGAGGGCGATTTCTTCGCGCTCGGCTCCGGCCCCGGCCGGGCGCATTATGCCAAGGAAGACCTGTTCGCCGAGATCGACTACCGCGATATCGGCAGCACGGCGACGCTGGTGCTGGAGGTCGACCGCCTGCCGCCCGACACGCTGATCGAGCGGCTGGCCAATGATCTGGAACTCGGCGCCGACCGGCTCACGCTGATCCTCACCCCGACGCAGAGCCTCGCCGGCACGGTGCAGGTGGTGGCGCGCGTGCTCGAAGTGGCGCTGCACAAGGCACACGCGCTGCACTACCCGCTGACGCGCGTGGTGGACGGCATCGGCAGCGCGCCCCTGCCCCCGCCCGGCGCGGATTTCGTCACCGCCATGGGCCGCACCAACGATGCCGCGCTCTATGGCGGCGAGGTGCACCTGTTCGTGGACGGGCCGGAGGACGAGGCGCAGCAGCTCGCCGCCGGCCTGCCCAGCTCGACCTCGCGCGACCATGGCCGTAGCTTCGGCGAGATCTTCACCGCCTATAAGGGCGATTTCTACGCCATGGACCCGATGCTGTTCAGCCCCGCGCGCGTCACCGTCACCGCGCTGGAAACCGGCCGCAGCTTCACCTATGGCGCGTTCCACGAGGCGGTGCTGGACCGCTCCTTCGGATGAGGAGCCGTGACGACACCGCCATCATCTTCACCGAAGATGCCGACTGGCACACCCGCCGGCTGAAGGCGGCGATGGAGGCCGAGGGGCTGCGCGTTGTCGTGCTCTCGCTCAACAATTGCGGCTTCGCGATCGGCGAGAGCGCGCACGGCCTCGTGCTGCCGGGGCTGGACGGCGCGCTTCCCGCTGCCGCCTTCGTGCGCCTCATCGCCAACGGCTCGACCGAGCAGATCACTGCTCGGCTCGGGCTTCTGCACGCGCTTCGCGAGTGCGGGGTGAAGGTGATGAACGACGCCCGCGCGGTGGAGCGCTGCGTCGACAAGAGCATGACCAGCTTCCTGATCAACCGCGCCGGCCTGCCGACCCCGCGCACCTTCGTCGGCGAGGACCGCGCGGCGATGCAGGCGCTCATCGACGAAGCTCCCGGCGACAATGTGTTGAAACCGCTGTTCGGCGCGCAGGGCCGCGGCATTCGTCGCCTTGCGCCTCGCGATACGCTGCCCGAGCCGGAGAAGGTCGGCGGCGTCTATTATTTGCAGGAGTTTGTCGGCGACCCCGATGCGCGCTCCTTCCGCGACTGGCGGGTCTTCGTGATCGGCGACCGCGCGGTCGCGGCAATGATCCGCCGGGCTGATGGCTGGATCACCAATATCCATCAAGGCGCCGTGGGCGAGGCCGCCCCGCTCGACCCGGTTGCCTGCGACCTCGCGATCCGCGCCACCGTGGCGGTGGGGGCCGACTATGCGGGGGTCGACCTGATCGAAGACCCGCGCGGCGGGTTTCTGGTGCTGGAGGTCAACTCCATGCCGGCCTGGAAGGGGCTGGAAGGCGCCACCGGCCTCAATGTCGCGCAGGCCCTTGCCCGCCATCTCGTCGCGACGCTCGGACGGGTGCCGGCGCAATGACGCCGGACCGCCTCGCGCAGGCGTTCCTGGCCACGTGCCGGGCCGAGCTCGACGCGCTAAAGCCCGGGAATGTCCACCGTTTTCGCCCCGGCCATGGCATGGAGATCGCGCATTTCGAGGCGGCGGCCGTGGCGGCGGCGCCCCATATCGCAGCGTCGGGCGCGGGTGTCGGGGAGCGGATCGAGGGGGCGGTGGAGGCTTCCGTCGCCGCGGCCGGGCTCAACACTAATCTCGGCATCGTGCTGCTTTGCGCGCCCTTGGCGGTAGCGGCTGAGCGCGGCGGGCCCCTGCATGCGCGCCTCGGTGAGGTGCTCGACAGCCTCTCGGTGAGCGATGCCGAAGCGGCGTTTCGGGCGATTACCCATGCCAATCCCGGCGGAATCGGCGCGCCGTCGGCGCATGATGTGCGCGAATCGGCGCGTATCACGCTGCTGGAGGCGATGGGCGAGGCCGCGCACCGCGACCGCATCGCCGCGCAATATGTGAGCGGCTTCGCGGATATCTGGTCACTCGGCCTGCCATGGCTCGACGGGCTGCCGGCGCGGGCGGGGACGGAGGCGGTCTACATGGCTTTCCTCGCGACCTTCCCCGACAGTCATATCGCCCGGAAGTTCGGGGTGGAGACGGCGGAACGGGTGCGCACCGAGGCGGCCGGCATCGCGGCCGGGATCGACTGGAGCGCGCCCGAAGGCCAGCGCCACCGCGTGCTCGATGCCTTCGACCTCTCGCTGAAAGATCGTGGCCTCAACCCCGGCACCAGCGCCGACCTCACCGTCGCCACGCTGTTCGCGGCGACGCTTCTGCGATGAAGTATTCAGCCGATGAAACGGGCAATGTCCTGCGGAGACAGACGCCCGTCATGCAGCGCGGTCGATACCAGCACGCCGGCAAGGCCCATCGCCGCCAGCCGGTCGAGATCGGCCGGGCCGCGCACGCCGCCGGCCGCATAGACGCGCCGTCCCCCCGCCCGCGCCATAACGCCGGCGAGCCGATCATAGTCCGGCCCTTCGCCGGCACCGATGCGGGCAAGGCTCATCACGATCAGCCCATCCGGCCAGAACGCGGCCTCCTCGTGAAGCTCGCGCGGGCCGCGCGGGCCTTCGGGTCCGAAATCCAGCGACAGCAGGGCGTGATGATTCCGCAGGGCGGAGATGCTGGCGGTGGGGTCGCTCACGCTCTCGCTGCCGACCACGGGACGGCCGAGCCCGTTGGCGCGGCGACGATCCAGCCCCGCCTCATCCGCCTCGCCGGCATCGACCCAAAGATCGAGATGGGGATAACGCGCGCGCAGCGCCGCCACCGCGCCCTCATGATCGCCGACGCCGGCAATGGCGTCGAGATCGGCGATGTAGAGCGTCTGGAAACGCCCGAGATGCAGCAGCGCGTCGGTCACGGCGACGGGATCGGACCCCGCGCAGAGCGGCGTGACGATCGGCCGGTAGTTCGCCCTGTCGCCACGCTGGGCACGGACGACCGCACCTCCCATCAGATCGAGGACCGGTATAAGTTCCACCTGTACTTCTCCCTTACGGACGGCACGATGCTGGTATTCGTCTGCGAAACAGTGACCGGCGGCGACTTCGCCGATATCGACCTGCCCACATCGCTGATAGCCGAAGGCACGCTGATGCGCGATGCCTTGATCGGCGATCTTGAAGATTTGCCGGGCGTGCGTGTCGTCACGACCCATGATGCGCGCCTGCCCGCACCCGCGCGCGGCACCAGCCGGCCGATCCATGCCGCCGAGGACCGGCGCGCGATCTGGGCCGATCTCGCCGGTGAAGCGCACTGCGTCTGGCCGGTCGCGCCGGAGACCGACGGCATTCTGCGGGACTTCGTCGCCCTGCTGCGCACGCGCTGCCGCCGTGTGGTGGCGGCCGATGCCGAGACGCTGCAACTGTGCACCAGCAAGACCCGGGTTGCCGAGGTGCTGCGCCGCTCGGGGGTGCCCGTGGTGCCGACACTGCGCATCGAGGACGTGCCTCCCGGAACCCAAGGCCCCTTCATCATCAAGCCGGATGATGGCGCAGGCGCGGTCGATGTGAAGCTGTTCGAGCGCATGCCCGCGCCGCCCTACCCGGCCAATGGCCTGCTCCAGCCACTGGTCGAGGGCGAGCCCGCCAGCCTCAGCCTGCTGTGCCAAGAGGGGCGCGCCCATGTGCTGGCCGCCAATCGCCAGGTGATCGGCCGGATCGACGGGCGCCTGCATTTCGACGGGGTGACGGTCGGCGGCATTGCGCTCGACGACGGGTTGCGCGAATTGGGCCGCAAGGTCGGCGAGGCGCTACCGGGGCTGCACGGCATTTGCGGGATCGACTATATCGAAACCGCCGACGGGCCGGTCGTGGTCGAGGTCAATGCCCGCCTCACCACATCCTATGCTGGCCTGCGCGCAGCGCTGGGGGTCAATCCGATGGCGTTCGTCGCCGAGTTCATTCGCGACGGCGCGGTGCCGGACCTGCCGCACATGCCGCCCGCGCTGCCGGTGGAGGTGCGGGTATGACCGCGATCGCGCGTCTGGGGTGGGATGTCGGCGGCGCTCATGTGAAGCTCGCCGCCTTTGCCGAGAATGGCCGGCTGGCGGCGATCCGCATCGCGCCCTGCCCGGTGTGGAAGGGCGAGCAGCACCTTGCCGAAGCGCTGCGCACGCTGCGCGCCGAGTTTCCCGAGGGCATCCCCTCCGCCGTCACCATGACCGCCGAGGTCGCCGACCTGTGGCCGAACCGCGCGGCCGGCGTGGTCGGCACCACGGCGCTGTTGATGCGCGAACTCGCCGGCGCCCCGCTGGCGCTATTCGCCGGGCCGGAAGGGTTTGTCGCGCCCGAGACCGCCGCCGCCCATGCAGATGCGATCGGCTCCGCCAACTGGTATGCGACCAGCGCCGTGCTCGCCCATCTGCTGCCGGGCGGCATGCTGATCGACACCGGATCGACCACCACCGACATCATCCCCTTCGGCGACGGACGGGTGCTGGCGCGCGGCTTCACCGATGCCGAGCGCCTCGCCTCCAACGAACTGATCTATACCGGCGCGGCGCGCACCCCGGTGATGGCGCTGGCGCGGCAGGCGCCGTTCAATGGGCGCTGGCTGCAGCTGATGGCCGAGCATTACGCCACCAGCGCCGACCTCTACCGCCTCACCCACGAGCTGCCGGAGGGCGCCGACCTGCACCCGAGCGCCGATGGCGGGCCGAAGACCGAGGAGGCCAGCGCCCGCCGGCTGCTGCGGATGGTGGGGCAGGACCTCACGCCCGCCACGTTCCTAAAGGCCCGCGCGCTGGCCCGGCACCTCGCCGAAGCGCAGCTCAGGCTGATCGACGACGCTCTGGACTGCGTGGCCTCCGGCATGGAGAGCGGCATAGAGCGGCTGGTCGGCGCGGGGGTGGGACGCTTCATCGCCGCGAAGATCGCCGAGCGCCGCGACCTGTCCTATCTCGACCTTGCCGACGTGCTGACCGACGATCCCGCACTTGCCCGCGACGCCGCCGACTGCGCGCCGGCCGTGGCGGTCGGCCTGCTCTCCGCCGCGCTCGCGCCTGCCTGACCTCTGTTTGAAAGCCCGTTCATGACCGACCGCATCTTCCTCCGTGGCGTCGAGCTGCACGCCTATCACGGTCTGCATGAGGAGGAGGCCCGGCTCGGGCAGCGCTTCGTGATCGATGTCGACTGGTGGCTGGACACCGGCCCGGCGGCGGCGAGCGACGACTACACCGCGACGGTCGGCTACGAGAAGATATTCGAGCTGGTGCACGAGGTCTCGTCCGGCCGGCGCTTCCACATGTTGGAAGCCTTCGCGCAGGCCATCGCCGCAGCCGTGCTGGAGCGCTATGCCCGCGTCGAGAAGGTGCGGGTGGAGATCCACAAGCCGTCGGCACCGATCGCCGGCATCTTCCGCGACGCCGGCGTCGAGATCGTCCGCAGCCGCTGAAGCGCCGTCAGCGCGAGCGGGCGCGCACGGCCTGGGGCCGGCCGCCGACGCCGCGGGCGGGCAGCAGGCGGAAGCTGCGGCCGCGGGTCTCATAGGTGCGCGCCAGCCGCGCGAAGTAATCGCGCCATGGCACCTCGACCATGCGGAAGCTGAGCGCGGCCAGAGCGACGACCGCGAGCACGAAGGCGGCCAGCAGCGCCATTGAAGCCAGCGGGCCGCCGAGCTGATAGAGCCGGCTCTCGGTGCCGTTCACCAGCACCGTCGCGCGCAGGGTGGCGCCGGTGAGATCGCCGATGAGCCACAGCACGTAGGACAGCAGGATCAGCAGCGGCATGTGGATCAGGTAGATCGAGAACGACCATTGCCCGAGCGCCCGCCACGGGCGCAGCCGCAGCGCCTTCGACACGAGGCCGCCCTCGCGCGCGAACACCAGCACCGCGAGCGCGAACACCGCCGGCGCCAGCACGCTCTGCACCCCGACGCGGTTCGCCCCCTCGCCGGCCATCGCGATGAACAACCCGGCCAGCGCCACCACCGCCAGCTCCCACAAGGTCGCGCCCGGCAGCGGGAGACCGCGCAGGCGCTGATGGAGATGGCTCGCCACCACGCCCGCGAAGAAGCCGGCGAGGCAGCGGATGAAGCCGTAATCGGCGGTGGAATTCATGTAGGACGGCGCGAACAGCACGATGGCACCGACCGCCGCCAGCGAAATCGCCAGCGCCACCGGCAGCAGGCGGCGACCCGAGATGATCACGACCAGGGCGAACAGGGCGTAAGTGTAGAACTCCGCACCGATGCTCCAGGCCGGGCCGTTCCAGGAAATGCCGTAGAACCCCATGGAATTGAGCAGCGCGACGTTCAGCAGCAGCGCGTGCAGCGAGTAATTGCCCTCGCCCTCATGGATCATCAGCCGGTCCGGGTGATGGCCGGCGACATTGATGAGCGTGACCGCCAGCATCAGCGCGAACAGCACGGCGAGATGGAGCGGCCAGAGCCGGCCGATGCGGCGCAGCAGGAAGCCGCCGAGCTGGCGACGCGAGCCGAGGCGGTCGCGATAGGCGTGGCACACCACGAAGCCCGAGAGCACGAAGAAGAAATCGACGAAGAGATAGGCGTTGTACAGCACGGCCGACTGCATGAACTCGATATCGACGCTGTAGCCGAAATGGTAGACGACAACCGCCAGCGCGCAGATGCCGCGCCAGGAATCCAGGGCCTCGAACCGCTCCGGTGCCGTGCCTGCCTGCATGCCTGTTCTCTCCGATCGCGTGCATCCGCCGGCCGCCGAACGGCAACCGCCCCGCTAACGGGCGATCGCCGGAGCGGTTCCGTGGCGGGGGGCATGCGCCTTCCGCAGAGCCGCGCGGGCGGCAAGAAGCCTGATGGGGCTTCCGGTCGGCGCGGTGAGGCTCTACACCTTGCACATGGCGTGCCTTGAGGAGCCTTCGATGTCATCGACCACCGAGCCGCAGCCGATCCGCCTCAGCGACTATCGCCCCCCGGACTGGCTGGTCGACACGGTGGACCTCGACGTGAGGCTCCACCCGAGCGCCACCCGCATCCTCGCCCGCCTCGCCATGCGGCCGAACCCGGCGGGACGCCCGGGCTCGCCCATCGTGCTCGACGGCGACGAGCTGGTGCTGAAAGCGGTGAGCCTCGACGGGCGGGCGCTGGCCGGCACCGCCTATGTCGCGACCCCTTCCGCGCTGACCATCCTCGCCCCGCCGCAGCAGCCGCTGGTGCTGGAGATCGAGACGCGGCTCGACCCCTCCGCCAATACCAAGCTGATGGGGCTGTACCGCTCCAGCGGCACCTATTGCACGCAGTGCGAGGCCGAGGGCTTCCGGCGCATCACCTATTTCCCGGACCGGCCGGACGTGCTCTCGGTCTACACCACCCGGATCGAGGCCGAGCGCGCGGAAGCGCCGGTGTTGCTGGGCAACGGCAACCTACAGGAAAGCGGCGAGGTGGAGGGCACCGGGCGGCACTACACGGTGTGGCACGACCCGTTCCCCAAGCCCTGCTACCTGTTCGCGCTGGTCGGGGGCAGGCTCGACCGCATCACCGAGCCCTTTGTGACCGCGACCGGCAGGCAGGTCGAGCTTGGCATCTATGTCGAGCCCGGCAAGGCGGGACGCGCGGGCTATGCGATGGACGCGCTCGAGCGCTCCATGCGCTGGGACGAGGAAGTGTTCGGCTGCGAGTATGACCTCGACGTGTTCAACATCGTCGCGGTCGCCGACTTCAACATGGGGGCGATGGAGAACAAGGGGCTCAACGTCTTCAACGACAAATACGTGCTGGCGAGCCCGGAGACGGCGACGGACGCAGACTACGCCAATATCGAGGCGATCATCGCCCATGAATATTTCCACAACTGGACCGGCAACCGCATCACCTGCCGCGACTGGTTCCAGCTCTGCCTGAAGGAAGGGCTCACCGTCTTCCGCGATCAGGAATTCTCCTCGGACCAGCGCTCGCGGGCGGTGAAGCGCATCGCCGATGTGCGGCTGCTCAAGAGTCACCAGTTCGCCGAGGATGCCGGCCCGCTCGCCCATCCGGTGCGCCCGGCCGCCTATCGCGAGATCAACAACTTCTACACCGCGACCGTCTACGAGAAGGGCGCGGAAGTGGTGCGGATGCTCAAGACCCTGCTGGGCGAAGAAGATTTCCGCTCCGGCATGGACCTTTATTTCGAGCGCCATGACGGCACCGCCGCCACCATCGAAGACTTCCTCAACTGCTTCCAGGACGCCACCGGCACCGACCTGTCGCAATTCGCCCTGTGGTATGCGCAGGCCGGCACGCCCCGGCTGGACGTGACCGGCCACTGGGATGCGGGCGCGGGCACCTATACGCTCGACGTTGCGCAGACCGTGCCGCCGACGCCCGGCCAGACCGACAAGCAGCCGATGCTGATCCCGCTTGCGCTCGGCCTCGTCGGCGAGGACGGCCGCGATCTGCCGCTCCAGCCGGCGGGGGGCAGCAACGGCGCACCGGGCGTGGTGCTGGTGAGCGAGCCGAGGCAGCGCTTCGTGTTCGAGAATGTCTGCGAGCGGCCCCGCCCCTCGCTCAATCGCGGCTTCTCGGCGCCGGTGAAGCTGGTGACCGACCTGTCGACGCAGGACCTGATCTTCCTCGCACGTCATGACGCCGACCCGTTCAACCGCTTCGACGCGGCGCAGACGCTGGCGCTCGGCCTGCTGGTGGACGCCGCGCGGGCCGGGACGTCACCCGACGCCGCGCCGCTGGTCGAGGCGCTGGGCGCGATACTCGCCGACCCGGCGCTCGACCCCGCCTTCATCGCGCAGGCGCTTTCCGTGCCGTCCGAGGGCGATGTCGCCCGCGAAATCGCCAGCGACGTGAACCCCGACGCGATCCACGCCGCACGGCGCGCCCTGCGCCGGGCGATCGGCACGGCGCTCGCCGGGCCGCTGGCGGGCGCCTTCGAGCGCTATGCCGCACCCGGCCCCTATTCGCCCGACGCCGCCTCCGCCGGCCGGCGCGCGCTGCGCAATGCCTGCCTCGACCTGCTGGCCACCGCCGGCGCGGGAGATGGCGCCGCGCGGGCGCTGGGCCTGTTCCGCGCGGCGGACAACATGACCGACCGCTTCTTCGCGCTCTCCGTGCTGGCCCACGCGGTGCCGGCAGAGCGCGAGGCGGCGCTGGACGATTTCTACGCCATGTTCCAGGGCGACCCGCTGGTCATCGACAAATGGTTCGCGCTGCAGGCGCAGATTGCCGAGCCCGGCACGCTGGACCGCGTGCGCGCGCTCACCACGCATCCTGCCTTCGCCATGACCAATCCGAACCGGGTGCGTTCGCTGATCGGTTCCTTCGCCAGCGCCAACCAGACCCAGTTCCATCGTGCCGACGGGGCCGGCTACGACTTCGTGGCGCAGTCCGTGCTCACGCTGGATGCGATCAATCCGCAGGTGGCCGCGCGTCTGTTGGCGGCGTTCCGAAGCTGGCGCTCGCTTGACGCCGGCCGGCGGAAAGCGGCGGAGGCGGCGCTGCTTATGGTTTTCCGCACGCCGGGACTGTCTCCAGATGTCGCCGACATTGCCGGCCGTTCGCTCGGCTAGTCGATACTTTATAAATAAAGTTATCCAGGGAGCCTCCCATAGATATCGGGGAGGCGTATACTGCGCTAGTATTTATACGGATTATCCTCACGGTATTGGAGCATGCCTTGAACGCCGAGGCATCGAAGCCTTATCTAGATACCGTATCGCCTGATGAGGTTTACAACAGCGCCCCGCTTGCCTTGTGTCTCGTAGACAGGCAGATGCGCTTCCTCGCCGCGAATGAATCTCTCGCCCAGACGCTGGGTCGGCCGCGGAACGAACTGGTCGGCGCCGCCATCGGCGACGTGCTGCCGGCCGTCGTTCCGCTGCTGACGCGCGGCTTTCGCATGGTGGATGCCGGCAAGCCGCTGTCCACCAAGCTCATGATCGAACTACCGGGCACCGGGAAAATCTTCCGCGTCAGGGCGCGCCCCTTCCACGATGCTGACGGCCGGATCGTCGCCCTTTCCTGCGCGATGGTCGACATCACCGAGGCGCGCGCCGCGATGAAGGCGCTCCAGGACATGGAGCAGCTCTGCAACTTTGCGCTGCAAAGCGCGGGACAGTGGATCTGGGAATACAACCTCGCAACCGGCGTGGTGTGGCGGTCACCGCACTGGAAATCGGTTCTGGGGTACGAGGCCGACGAGCAGGTCGGCGCTGACGAGACCATGGCTTGGGGAATCGTGCATCCCGAGGACCAGCATCAGGTGCGGAGCCGTTTCAACAGGCTGATCAGCGGCGAGGCCGAGCAGTTCGAGGCGATCTACCGGGTCCAGCACAAGAGCGGGCGCCGCTTGTGGGTTCTCAGTCGCGGCACGATCGTTGAGCGCGACGAGCGGGGCGCACCGCTGCGGGTGCTCGCCACCAGCGTCGACATCAGCCTTCAGAAGCAGATCGAGGAAGAGCTTTCCGCCACTGTGCGCCAGCGCGAAATGCTGGAGCGGGAACTGATCGAAGCCAACCGGCGGCTGACCGCGCTGTCGGAGATCGACCCGCTGACGGAGCTGCCGAACCGGCGCAAGCTCGATGAGGTGCTCGTGCGCGAACTGCGCCGGCGCGAGCGCAACGGCTCCTCGCTCGCGCTGCTGATGATCGACGTCGACCATTTCAAGGATTTCAACGATCTTTACGGCCATCCCGAAGGGGATGAATGCCTGCGGCTGATCGCCGGAGCGCTGCGTTCCAATGCCCGCCGCTCCGGCGACATGGTGGCGCGCTATGGCGGCGAGGAGTTCGTCGCCGTCCTGGCCGAAACCGGCGAGGCAGAAGCCGCGATCGTGGCGGAGAACATGCTGGCCGCCGTGCGCAGCCTCAAGCTGCCGCATGCCGGCAGCTTGTTCAATCTGGTCAGCATCAGCATCGGCATCGCCGTGCTCGGACCGGAGGCGCGCACCACGGGCATGCCATCCGACGCGCTGGTGCGCGCCGCCGACCATGCGCTCTATGCCGCCAAGCAGGGCGGGCGCAACGCCATCGCGCTCGCCCCGATGCGCGACGGCGAGGAGATGCGGCTCCTGCCGCGCTCGGACCGGACCGGACCGGCGACGGCCGAGCCGCCACTGGCCGACGGCACGGCGCTGCCATAGGCGTCAGTACTCGATGACGCCGTCCAGCGCGTAATGCTTCACGCTCTTGCGGTTGGCGATGAGCTGCTCGACCGTGGGCTCGCCCTTCATGGCGCGCTCAAGAGCGAGCTTCATGGCCTCGTAATTGGTGCGATAAAGGTCGGCCTTGTCGAGATTGGGATCTTCGGCGCAGCGCGGGTCGAGCCAGACCATGACGATCATGCAGATCTCGTCGGCGGCTTCCTTGGGCAGGATGCCCTCGCTGAGCGCGTCGACGATGGCGTCGCCGATCGCGCCCTGAACCACGCCGCCCAGGAGATCGACATATTCCAGCGTGTGGATGGTCGCCTTGGTGGTCATCATGGTGGCGGGGCGGACCTGCTGGTTGAGGTCGCGCACCACGAACATGCGGGTGTGGCCCTGAACCTGGCCCATCATCGACGCGAACGCGTGGCCGGCGGGGCCGCGCACCGAACCGATCAGCACCTCCGGCATGGCATCGGTGAACTGTCCGTCGGCGGCCAGAACGGTCGCCTCGCCGGTGCGGAACCAGATTTCGCTCATGAGTTCGTCCTCCAGGGGATATCGGATGGTTCGAGGCCATAGCACCCCAAGAAAGTTTGCGTCCATCACAACCGGCGCAAGCCCCGGAAGAGACTCAGCTTTAGCCGCGAAGCACCCGTTAACACTCAACAATTCCGTGTCCTAACCGTCATCTTGACTCCCCCGGACTCTGGACAGGAGGGGGTCGATTCGATTCAAATCAGGGTGATTCGGAGGGACGCGGGACGTCGCTCCGGTCGCACGAACGGGGACATGGGGAACTGGGGGGATCGGCGATGGCTCGCGCCAACGCTGTAGGCGCATCTGTGCGCGTGCAGGCCATGCGGGGGCTCGCCCGGTCGGTGGCAAGGCCGGCCTATCAGCGGCTGGTCGAGGCCGAGCCGTTCATGCGCAAGGCGGTGCCGGCGCTGATCGTCGCCTTCATCGCCATCGTCGCCATCGCGGCGGTCGTCCAGACCCGCGCCTATCGCGCCGACGCCATTTCCGACGCCAAGGACGAACTGGCGCTGTTCGCCCTCGCCATTGCCAGCGACATGCGCCTGCATGCCAAGCCCGGCGCCGCGCCCGAGGCGCTGCTGAGCGCCAGCCTGCCGGCCCGCGCCACTGAGAACGGGCGCCGCTACGGCCTGATCGACAGCTCCGGGACCGTGGTCGCCGCGCTCGACCCGCAGCCGGCCACCGCCGAGGACATACGCTACCTCATCGCCAATGTGCAGGCGCTGGCGATCTTCGCCGAGAATGCGGGGGTGCTGGAAGTCGCGCTGCCCGACGGCACGCCGGCGCTGGCGGCGATGCACAATCTCAACACGCTGCCGCTCCAGCTCGTCGCGATCCAGCCGGTCGGCGGCGCGCTGGCAACCTGGCAATCCGACACCATCCTCACCGTCACCCTGCTCTCGACCACAGGCGCGGTGCTGCTGATCCTCGGTTTTGCCTTCCACTGGCAGGCCACCCGCGCCCGCGAGGCCGACGGCATCTACGACACGGTGCGCGCGCGCATCGACACCGCGCTCTCGCGCGGGCGCTGCGGGCTGTGGGACTGGGACATGGGCCGCGGACGGATGTTCTGGTCGGAATCCATGTTCGAGATTCTGGGGCATGAACCGCGCGACGACCTCATCTCCTTCGCCGAGGTCGCCGCCCTCGTGCATCCCGACGACACCAATCTGTATGAAGTCGCGCAGGAGATCGCCGACAAGCCGGGCCGCACCATCGACCGCATGTTCCGCATGCGTCACGCCGACGGGCGCTGGGTCTGGCTGCGGGCGCGGGCCGAGGTGGTGGCGCAGGAAAATGGCGAGCCGCCGCATCTGGTCGGCATCGCGGTCGATGTGACCGAGGAGCGCCGCCTCGCCGAGCGCACCGCCACCGCCGACATGCGGCTGCGCGACGCCATCGAGAGCATCTCGGAATCCTTCGTGCTGTGGGATGCCGGCGGCCGGCTGGTGATGTGCAACTCGAAATTCCAGTCGCTGCACGGTTTCGGCGATACGGCGGTTGCGCCGGGCACGCCGTTCGAGACCGTGGCGGCGCAGGCGCGCCAGCCGGTGGTGCGCATTCCGCTGCGCTCCGAGGATCGCCCCGAGGAAGGCGCCCGCGCCTTCGAGGCTCAGATCGAGGGCGGGCGCTGGCTCAAGATCGCCGAGCGCCGCACCAAGGATGGCGGCTTCGTCTCGGTCGGCACCGACATCACCGCGCTCAAGCGCCACGAAGAGCGGCTGATGGACAGCGAGCGCCGGCTGATGGCGCTGGTGGCGGACCTGCGCAAATCGCAGCAGACGCTGGAAATGCAGGCGCTCCAGCTCGCCGAACTCGCCCAGAACTACGCCGACGAGAAGACCAAGGCCGAGGACGCCAACCGCGCCAAGTCCGAATTCCTCGCCAATATGAGCCATGAGCTGCGCACGCCGCTCAACGCCATCATCGGCTTCTCCGAGCTGATGGAAGGCGGGCTGTTCGGCCCGCTCGGCAACGACAAGTACAACGAATATTGCCGCGACATCCGCGATTCCGGCCGCTACCTGCTGGACGTGATCAACGATATTCTCGACATGTCGCGGATCGAGGCGGGCCGGATGCATCTCTCGCTCCAGACCACCTCGCTGGACGAGGTGCTGGCCGACGCGATCCGGGTCATGGCGGTGCGCGCCGACGAGAAGCACCTGCGCGTCACGAGCGAAGCCGACGCCCCGATCACGCTGGAAGCCGACCGGCGCGCCCTCAAGCAGATCGCGCTCAACCTGATCTCCAACGCCATCAAGTTCACGCCGGAGAACGGGCGCATCACCGTGCGTACCCGTCGCTCCAAGCAGGCGGCGCTGCTGGTGATCGAGGATACCGGCATCGGCATCCCCAAGGCTGCGCTCGCCAAAATCGGCCGGCCGTTCGAGCAGGTGGAAAGCCAGTTCACCAAGACCTATAAGGGTTCGGGCCTCGGCCTCGCCATCGCCAAGTCGCTGGTGGAACTGCATGGCGGCACCATGCGCATCCGCTCCAATGAGGGCGTCGGCACCACCGTGATCATCCGCCTGCCGCTGAACGGCCGGCCCGCGCTGCACTATCGCAGCGGGAACTCAACGCAGGACTGATACCGGAATGACCGAGACCAGCGGCGAGGCGATCGACTGCGTCGTGGCCGGGGCCGGCGTGGTCGGGCTCGCCATCGCCCGCGCCCTCGCGCTGGCCGGCCGCGACGTGCTGGTGATCGAGGCGGCCGGGCTGATCGGCTCGGAGACCTCGGCGCGCAATTCCGAAGTGATCCATGCCGGGCTCTATTATGCGCCCGGCTCGCTGAAGGCCCGGCTCTGCGTCGAAGGCCGTCATCGGCTCTATGCCTACGCCACTGAGCGGAATATCGCGCACCGGCGCTGCGGCAAGCTGATCGTGGCCGGCGGCGCGGCCGAGAGCGCGAAGCTCGCGGCCATCAACGCCCATGCGCGGGCCTGCGGTGTCGACGACCTGAGCTTTCTCGACGGCGCGCAGGCGCGCGCGATGGAGCCCGCGCTCCACGCCGATGCGGCGCTGCTGTCGCCGTCCACCGGCATCATCGACAGTCACGGATTGATGCTGGCGCTGCAGGGCGACCTTGAGGATGCCGGCGGGATGATCGCGCTCAATGCGCCGATCGAGGGCGGGGCGGTGACGGCGCAGGGCATTCACCTGCGCGTCGGCGGGGCGGAGCCGATGGCGCTCACCGCCCGCAGCTTCGTCAACGCCGCCGGCCACGGCGCGGTGCCGCTGGCGCGGGCGATTGACGGCATTCCGGCCGACGCGATCCCCCAGGCCTATTTCTGCAAGGGCTCCTATTATTCCCTGCCCGGCCGCGCGCCGTTTTCGCGGCTGATCTATCCGGTGCCGGAGGCCGCCGGGCTCGGCGTGCACCTCACCCTCGATCTCGGCGGGCAGGCCAGGTTCGGGCCGGACACCGAATGGGTCGAGGGGCTGAACTACGACGTCGATCCGGCGCGGGCGGAAGTGTTCTATGCCGCGATCCGCCGCTACTGGCCGGCGCTGCCGGACGGCGCGCTCTCGCCCGCCTATTCCGGCATCCGGCCGAAGATCGTGCCGCAGGGCTCGCCCGCCGCCGATTTCCGCGTCGACGGGCCGGCCGAGCACGGGATCGCGGGGCTGGTGCAGTTGTTCGGAATCGAGTCTCCCGGCCTGACCGCCAGCTTCGCCATCGCCGATCTGGTCGCAGAAAAGCTCGCCTGAACTCAGGCCCGGCGGCGCGGGCGGGCGGCGACCGCCTCGTTGAGCAGCCGCTCGAAGATCGCGCGCACCTGCGCCTGCGTCTCGAACAGATGGGCCTCCAGCGTCGAGAAGTCCGGCATGCCGCCGGCCCGCGCCAGCAATTGCCGGAGCGCGGGGCTGGCCTCGCCCGGCACGAACGGCCCGCTGAGCGACAGGCGCATGACCTGGGTGAGGTCATGCAGCAATTTGCAGGCGGCGATCAGCACCTGCCCGTCATCGGCGCCGAGCGCCCCCGCCTTCACCGCCGCCGCCAGCGCCCGGGCGGTCGAGGTCTCCATCACCTCGGGATGTTTCGCGGCTGAGGTGAGCACCAGATATTGCGCGATGAACTCGATGTCGATCAGCCCACCGCGCGCGTTCTTCAGGTCCCACGGGTTGTCGTCGCCGCGCTCGGAGGCGATGGCGCCGCGCATGTCGATGATGTCGGCGGCGACAGGAGCGCCGCGTCGCGGACGGCGCAGCACGGTCGCGATCGCCGCCTTCACCCGCGCCGCGAAGGCGGGCGAGGCCGAGACGATGCGCGCGCGGGCGAGCGCCATGTGCTCCCAGGTCCACGCCTCATCGCGCTGATACAGCTCGAAGGCGGCAAGGCGGGTCGCCACCGGGCCGGAGCGGCCGGAGGGCCGCAGGCGCAGGTCGACCTCGTAGAGCTGGCCGGCATTGGTGGGGGTGGTGAGCGCGCTCACCAGACGCTGGGTGAGCCGGGCGAAATATTGCGCGCCATAGAGCGGGCGCGGCCCGTCGGATTCGGGGTGCTCCTCGTCGAAATCATAGAGCACGATCAGGTCGAGATCGGAGGCGGCGGTCATTTCCCGCCCACCAAGCTTGCCCATGGCGAGCACCGCGACTTCCGCGCCGGGAATGGTGCCGTGCGCCTCGCGGAAGCGCGCTTCCACCTCGCGGCCCAGCGCCCGGATGACGATATCGGCGAGCCGGGCGAAGGCGTCGCCGGCCTGCGCCGCCGGCAGCGTGCCGGAAAGGATGCGCACGCCGATCAGCACATGCTGTTCCTGGCGGAACCGGCGGGCGCGGTCGAGCAGGTCCTCCTCGCCTTCGGCATCGGCGAGCAGCGCGGAAAGCCGCGCTTCCAGCACAGGCGCCTCGGGCAACGCGCCGAAAAAGGCTGGGTCGAGCAGGGCGTCGATCAGCGAGGGGCGATGCGCCAGCATCCCGCCGAGGCGCGGCGCGGTGCCGAGAATGGTGGCGAGCAACCGCACCAGATCGGGATGACGGGCCAGCGCCGAGAGAAAGCGCAGCGCGGAGGGTAGCTCGCGGAAGAAGCGGTCGGCCGCCTTCAAGGTCGTGTCCGGCGCCCCCCCGCGCGCCAGCGCGTCGAGCAGCAGCGGCACCACCGCCGCGAGCCTGTCGCGCGCCACGCTCTGGCGCAGCGAGCGGCACTCGCCCGAGAGCCAGTCGCGCACGATGGCGCTGGCCGCCTGCGGCTCGGTGAAGCCGAGCTTGAACAGGGTGGCGAGGGTCTCGCGGTCGTCCTTTTCCGGGGGAAATTCCAGCCGACCCTCGACCACCGCGCGCGGCGGCGCGTCCTCGAACAGCTTGGCGTAATGGCGCTGCACCCGCATCAGCTGCCGGGTCAAGGTGGCGGCGAACGCCTCGCGGTCGGCATAGCCCATGAAGCGGGCGAAGCCGGCCAGCGCGTCCTCATCCTCGGGCAGGGTATGGGTCTGCGCATCCGCGACCATCTGCAGCCGGTGCTCGACGCGGCGCAGATAGTGATAGGCCTCGCCCAGCTCGTCGCGGGCGGCCTTGCCGATCCAGCCGTCTTGCGCCAGCCGATCCAGCGCCTCCAGCGTGCGCGGCGTACGCAGCGCGGGCGCGCGCCCGCCGGCGATGAGCTGCTGGGTCTGGGCGAAGAACTCGATCTCGCGAATGCCGCCGCGCCCGAGCTTGACGTTATGTCCTTCGACCGCGATCGCCTCATGGCCGCGAAAGGCATGGATCTCCTGCTTCATGGCGTGGACGTCGGCCACCGCCGCATAGTCCAGCGAGCGCCGCCAGATGAAGGGAGAAAGCTGGTGCAGGAAGCGATGACCAAGCTCGATGTCGCCGGCGATCGGCCGCGCCTTGATATAGGCGGCGCGCTCCCAGGTGGCGCCCTCGCGCTCGTAATAATCGAGGGCCGCGTCGAGGGAGAGCGCGATCTGGGTCGAGGCCGGATCGGGCCGCAGCCGCAGGTCGACGCGCGCGACATAGCCGTCACCAGTGCGCTCCTGAATCAGCCGGACAAGCGAGCGCGTGAGCCGCACGAAGAACGGCGCGGCCTCGACATCCTTGGCCAAGGGCGCGGTCTCGGGATCGTAGAGCACGATCAGGTCGACATCGCTGGAATAGTTCAGCTCGCGCGCCCCGTGCTTTCCCATGGCGAGCACGGTATAGCCCTGCCCCTGCGCGCCCTCCTTGCGCAGCCTGCGCGCGGCCACTGCCTCGCGGAACAGGAAGCCGGTCGCGGCGGCGATGGCGGTGTCGGCGGTGTCGGTGAGTTCGGAGGTCACCGCGTCGAGGTCGAAGACGTTGCCGATATCGGCCAGCGCGATGGTCAGCGCCGCCTCCGCCCGCAGCCGGCGCAGCGCGCGCATGACGACCGCCTCGTCCTCGCTCGCCTCGACGGCGGCGCGCGCCTCAGCCCGCGCGGCGGCGAGCCCAGCCCATGGGCTGGTCTCCAGAATGCGCAGAAGACGCGCCGGATCGACCCGCATCAGATCGGAGAGGAAGGGGGAATGCGCCGCCACGCGGTCCAGCACCGCCTGCGCTGGCGGATGGGCGTCCATCAGGGCGGCGAAGCGCTTGCGCAGGGCCGCGGGTGCCTCGCTCAGCAGGGCCGCGGCGGGAGCCGAAGCGGGTCCAGCGTCAGGCGTAATCTCGGCAAGGCGCATATGGGCGGCAAGACCGTCGTTTCCGCGATCGGTCGTCGTCTTTACTGCCGCCTTGCCACGCTTTTCCGCCATCAGCCCCGCCGTGCTCCATCCGCCAACCGCACCTTAGGGCAATATAGTTGCGAAAGTGCTCTCGGCGTCGGCATGTGCCGTTTCAGGAGGCATTATCCGGCGCGCCACCGGCCTCCAGAGGGATAGTGATGACCACGCGCAGGCCCGGCTCGTTGTCCTGCAGGTCGATCGTGCCGCCATGGAGCTGCACCACGGCGGACACCAGCGACAGACCGAGCCCCGAACCCGGCTGGGTGCGGCTCGCCTCCAGCCGGACGAAGCGCTCCAGAACGCGCTGGCGATCCGCCTCGGGAATGCCGGGACCGGAATCGGCGACGGTGAGGCACGCCGTCTCGCCGCGCCGCTCCAGCGTCAGCCGGATCGCGCCGCGCTCGCCCGGCAGCGCGGGCGCGCTGTATTTGATCGCATTGTCGATGAGATTGGACAGCGCCTGCCCGAACAGCTCGCGCAGCCCGTGCACCCGCAGCGGGTCCGGCGCCGAAACGGTGAGGTCGAGCCCTTGCTCGTCGGCGACTGGCTCATAAAGCTCGGCGACGCTGGAGACGGTCTCGGCGAGATCGAAGCCCACCATGCCGGCGCGGGCCTGCCCGGTCTCGGCGCGCGCGATCATCAGCAGCGCGTCGAAGGTGCGGATCAAGCCGTCGGATTCCTCGATCGTCTGCTCGGTCGCCGCGCGCCACTGCTCATCGCCCTGCGCGGTGCGCAGCGCATCTTCGGCGCGATTGCGCAGGCGCGTCAGCGGGGTCTTCAGATCGTGGGCGATGTTGTCGGAAACCTCTTTAAGCCCCGCCATCAGCGTCTCGATCCGGTCGAGCATGGCGTTGAGGCTCAGCGCCAACCTGTCGAATTCGTCGCCGGTGCGGTCGATCGTCAGGCGGCGCGACAGGTTGCCGGCCATGATGGTCTCGGCGGTGGCGGTCATCTGATCGATGCGCTTGAGCACACGGCGAGTGACGAACAGCCCGCCCGCGACGCCAAGGATGACCAGCACGCCGAGACCCCACACCGCCGGGCGGATGATGATCTGGCGCAGTTCCTCGCGCTCGACGATGTCGCGGCCGATCAGCAGGCGGAAATCGCCGGGCAGGAACACGACATGGACCAGCGCGCGGCTCGGCCGGCTGCCGGAATCCTCCTCGCGCACATAGTCGATCTCGCGCCAGCCGGCGCTGTCGAGGAAGTTGAGCGGCAGGTTCAGCACATTGCCGGCCATTGGCTCGCCGGAGAAATTGGTCAGCAGGATCAGCCCGGCATCCGGCGCGCGCGAGCGGCGCGACACCACCTGCAGCACGCGGTTGATGCCGCCGCGATCATATTGGCCGGTGATGAAGCGCGTGTCGTTCTCGATCGCCTCGATCGCCTGCCGGGTGACGAGGCGCTGGGTGTGCCAGCCGAGATAGGCGATGACGCTGCCGGCGAACACCGCGAACACCAGCAGATAGGCCGCAATCAGCTTGAATGCGGTGGTGCGGAGCAGCCTACCGAGCGATGTCACGGATGATGTATCCCGCGCCGCGCACCGTATGAAGCAGCGGCGGCTCGAAGCCCTTGTCGATCTTGGAGCGAAGCCGCGAGATGTGGACGTCGATCACGTTGGTCTGCGGGTCGAAATGATAGTCCCAGACATTCTCCAGCAGCATGGTGCGGGTCACCACCTGCCCGGCATGGCGCATCAGATATTCCAGCAGCCGGAACTCGCGCGGCTGCAGCACGATCTCCTGCCCCGCGCGGGTGACGCGATGGGCGAGCCGGTCGAGCTCAAGGTCGGCGACACGGTAGAAGGTCTCGGCGGCATTCGGCCCGCCGCGCCGTGCCAGCGCCTCGGCGCGGGCGAGAAGCTCGGAAAAGGCATAGGGCTTGGGCAGATAATCGTCGCCGCCGGCGCGCAGGCCGGTCACGCGGTCGTCGACCTGGCCGAGCGCGGAGAGGATGAGGGCCGGCGTCTTGTCGCCGCGCGCGCGCATCTCGCTGATCAGCGACAGCCCGTCGCGGCGCGGCAGCATGCGGTCGACGATCAGCACATCATAGCCGCCGTCCAGCGCATGGGCGAGCCCGTCCTCGCCGTCGCCAGCGACATCGACGACATGGCCGGCTTCATGAAACGCCTTGCGCAGATACTCGGCGGCATCGCGGTCATCCTCGACGACAAGCAGGCGCATGGCGGGTTCTTCAGCACTTTTCCTGAGGTCCGAACGCTCGACGGTTGAGGCGTCGCGATCGTCGGACGAGCGGGAAGACGGAAAGGCGGCGGGATTCGGATGGTTCTCCATGTACGCCATTTCCTGTCTCCCGACTATCGAACCCGTTCGTTTCGACGGGCCATGTTGGACGCGGGACGCTCCCTTTTAAGGAGCGTCCCGTGACCGGCGGCACTCCGGTCCCTTTGGGGCGGGGGGGATGGACCGGGGCGCCAGCCGATGGGGGACGGCAGCGCCTTGGCGCTACCGTCAGAGGGCGAGCGGGGATTCTCAGCCCTTGTTGTCGTTGAGGGAGATGGCGACGAAGCGGGTGCCCTTGTCGGACTTGACGCGCATCAGCACGGCCTTGCGGTTGTCCTTGGCCGCCTTGGCCAGGGTGTCGCGCACCTCGGCCGGGCTCGACACCGGGGTGCCCGCCACGTCGAGGATCACGTCGCCCGAGGCGATGCCGCGCTCCGCCGCCGGCCCGTTCGGGTCGACCTCGGTCACCACCACGCCCTGATCCCCGGCACCGGCAACGCCCTTGGCCGGCGCCAGCGACAGGCCCAGACGCGGCACCGCGCGCCCGGTCTCCTCGTCCTTGCCCGCGTCCTTCGACGGACCGGCCGAGGCGACATCAGTCGGAAGCTGCTCCAGCGTCACCGGAACCGTGATCGACTTGCCGTCGCGCAGCACGCTCAGCTTCACCGTCGTGTCCGGCTTCTTGCGCGCGATCTCCCGCGACATCTCGCGGCTGTCCTTGATCGCCTTGCCGTCGATCGCGGTCACCACGTCGCCCGCCTTCAGCCCGGCCTTCTCGCCCGGCGTGCCCGGCTGCACCTGCGCGATCAGCGCGCCCTGCGCGTCCTTCAGCTCCAGCGCCTCGGCGACCTCGTCGCTCACCGGCTGGATCTGCACGCCGACATAGCCGCGCGCCACCGTGCCGCCCGACTTCAGCGCCTCGACCACCTCGGACACCGTCTCCGAGGGGATCGCAAACGCGATGCCGACATTGCCGCCCGAGGGCGACACGATCGCGGTGTTCACCCCGATCACCTCGCCGTCCAGCCCGAAGGTCGGCCCGCCGGAATTGCCCCGGTTGATCGGCGCGTCGATCTGGATGAAGTCGTCATACGGGCCCGAGCCGATGTCGCGGCCGCGCGCCGAGACGATGCCCGCCGTCACCGTGCCGCCGAGGCCGAACGGGTTGCCGACCGCGACCACCCAGTCGCCGACCCGCGGCGCGTTCGCCGCCAGCTTCACCCACGGGAAATTGTCCTTGCCGTCCACCTTCAGCAGCGCGACATCGGTGCGCGGATCGGTGCCGATCACCTTGGCGGTGTAGCTCTTGCCGTCGGTCAGCGTCACGTCGACTTCCGACGCGCCGTCCACCACATGGTTGTTGGTCACCACATAGCCGTCGGCCGAGATGAAGAAGCCCGAACCCTGGCCGACCACGCGGTCACGGCCGGGGCCATGCCCGGGGCCGCCGCGGCGCGGGCCCATATCGGGACGGGCGCCGGGGCCGCCATTCTCGCCGAAGCCGAAGCGGCGCATGAAGCGCTCGATCTGCGGGGGAACGCCCTGCATCCCGCCCTCGCCCTCGTCGTCATTCATCGCCACCTCGTCCGAGGTGTTCTTCTTCACCTTCACGCTCACCACCGCCGGAGACACCTTCTCCACGATGTCGGCAAACGAGAACGTCCCCGCCGGCTGGCTGGTGGTGATCTGCGCGAGCGCCGGCGTCACCGTCTGCGGCAGCACGAACGCCCCCACCGCTCCGCCCGCCAGAGCAAGCGTGAACACACCCGCAAGAAGACCGTTCCGGCTCTCGCGGAGAAGGGAGGGCTTGCGCGAGTTGGCAGAGGAGGAAGTAACGGGAGAGAAACGCGACATGGGCTTTGGTCCTCGTCAAGTCATCGGCCACGGCGGCCAGCGTCGACGAGCAACCTAGAAAATCCAGCCTTAACGCAAACTGGACGGTATCTTACGGTTTCGTAACATCGTCCGGCTTTTCGCCCACGAGTTGCCGCAGCTTTGCCTCTTCTTCCGCGCTCAGCCGCGCCGCCGGGCCGGCGACCACGATGCGGCGCCGGCCGCGCAGATACAGCGCCAGCGCGCCGCCGAACAGCAGCAGGAACGGCCCGCCCCACAGGATGAGGTTGGCGCCGTGCAGCGTCGGGCGCAGCAGCACGAACTCGCCATAGCGCGCGACCAGATAGTCGAGCACCTGGCGGTCGCTGTCGCCGGCCTCGATGCGCTCGCGCACCAGAAGGCGCAGGTCCTTGGCGAGCGGCGCGTCGGAATCGTCGATCGACTGGTTCTGGCAGACCATGCAGCGCAGTTCTTTCGACAGCGCCCGCGCGCGCGCCTCATGGGCGGGATCGGCCAGAACCTCGTCGGGCTGCACCGCATGGGCGGGTGCCGCGAGCGACAGCGCGAGCATGAGGCCCGCCGCGCGGGTGCGCCAGCCGCTCATTCCGCCGCCGCCAGCTTGGGCTCGACCGGCCGCGGCTTCTTCGCCGGTCGCGGCGCGCCGACACGCAGCCGCCGGTCGGACAGCGACAGGGCGCCGCCCAGCGCCATGATCACCGAGCCGATCCAGATCAGCGTCACCAGCGGCTTCCAATAGGCACGCACGCCGATGGCGCCGCCCGGCAGCTCCTCGCCGAGGCTGACATAGAGCTGGCTGAAGCCCATGGTGCGGATGCCGGCTTCGGTGGTCGGCATGTTGCGGGCGGTGAACAGGCGCTTGGCGGATTCGATGGTGCCCTCGTCGACCCCGCCATGCCGCACCGTGAACACGCCGACCAGATCGCGGTAATTCGGGCCGGTGCGGGGCTCCACCCGCGCCAAGGTGAGCTGGTAGCCGCCGACCTCGAAGCTCTCGCCCAGCTTCACCGCCGCGATGCGCTCGGAGTTCCAGCTGGTCTCGGCGACGATGCCGAGCAGGCAGATGCCGACGCCGGCATGGGCCAGCGCCGCGCCATAGCTCGCGCGCGGCAGGCCGCGCAACCGCGCCCAGGAGGTCGCGAGCGGCACGCGCCCGACCGCGCCGCGCTCAGCGAGGTCGACGACGGCGCCCAGAATGACGAACGCCGAGAGCCCGACGCCGAGCGGCGCCAGCACCGGCCCGCCGCCGTGCAGATAGAGTGCGGCCGCTCCCGCGAGGATGGCGAGGCCGAACGCCGTCATCAGCCGCTGCGCCGCTCCGGCAAGATCGCCGCGCTTCCAGGCCAGCATCGGGCCGAACGGCATCGCGAACACCACCGGCAGCATCAGTGCGCCGACCGTGAGATTGAAATAGGGCGCACCCACCGTGATCTTGGAGCCGTCCCACGCTTCCAGCGCCAGCGGATAAAGCGTACCGATGAACACCGCCGCCGCCGAGGCGGTGAGCAGCAGATTGTTCAGCACCAGCGAACCCTCGCGCGAGATCGGCGCGAAGATGCCGCCCTGCCTCAGCAGCGGGGCACGCAGCGCGAATAGCGTCAGCGAGCCGCCGATGAAGAAGATGAGGATGGCGAGAATGAACACGCCGCGCGTCGGGTCGGTGGCGAAGGCGTGCACCGAGGTCAGCACGCCCGAGCGCACCAGGAAGGTGCCGAGAAGCGACAGCGAGAAGGCGAGGATGGCGAGCAGCACCGTCCACACCTTCAGCGCGTCGCGCTTTTCCATCACCACGGCGGAATGGATCAGCGCGGTGCCGGCGAACCACGGCATCAGCGAGGCGTTCTCCACCGGGTCCCAGAACCACCAGCCGCCCCAGCCGAGCTCGTAATAGGCCCAGTAGGAGCCCATGGCGATGCCCACCGTGAGGAACGCCCAGGCCGCCAGCGCCCAGGGCCGCACCCAGCGCGCCCAGGCGGCATCGATACGCCCGTCGATCAGCGCGGCGACGGCAAAGGCGAAGGTGACGGAGAAGCCGACATAGCCGAGATAGAGCAGCGGCGGATGGATGGCGAGGCCGATATCCTGCAGGATCGGGTTGAGGTCCTGCCCTTCGGCCGGCGCCGGCACCACCCGCAGGAACGGGTTGGAAGTGAGCAGGATGAACAGCAGGAACGCCGCCCCGATCGAGCCCTGAACGCCCAGCACATTGGCGCGCAGCGTCGCCGGCAGATTGCCGCTGAACAGCGCCACCATCGCCCCGAAAATGGCGAGCACCAGCACCCAGAGCAGCATGGAACCCTCATGGTTCCCCCACACGCCGGTGATGCGATACAGCAGCGGCTTGAGCGAGTGCGAGTTCTCGACCACGTTCTGCACCGAGAAGTCGGACTGCACATAGGCGACCGTCAGCACGGCAAAGGCGAGCAGGACGAAGCCGCAGAAGGCCAGCGCCAGCGACGAGCCGGTGCGCATCAGCACCGCGTCGCCGACCTTTGCCCCCCAGATCGGGATCACGGTCTGCAGCAGCGCCAGCCCGAGCGCCAGCACGAGGGCGTAGTGGCCGATTTCCGGGTTCATGGCCGCGCGCCTTTCGTGAAACCGTCGCGGCAGCCGCCGCAGGCTGAGAACGGGAATCGCAATATGCGAGAAAGGGGCGTCGGAGCGGTCATTGCGTCGCGCTCCCCTCCTGCCACACGCCCTGCTTCTTCAGCGCGTCGGCGACTTCCTTGGGCATGTAGTTCTCATCGTGCTTGGCGAGCACGCTGTCGGCGCGGAAGCTGCCGTCCGGCTCCAGCACGCCCTCGGCGATGATGCCCTGCCCCTCGCGGAACAGGTCGGGCAGCAGGCCGGCATAGGCCACCGCCATGTCGCCCCGCCCGTCGGTGACGACAAAGCGCACATGGGCATTGTCCTGCTTCACCACGCTGCCCTCCTTCACCAGCCCCCCGAGCCGCAGCCGCGTGCCGGGCGCCGTGCCCTCGGCTGCGATCTCGCTCGGCGAGCGGAAGAACACGATGGTGTCGTTGAGCGCGTAGAGCACCAGTCCGGCGGCGAGGCCGAGCACGCCAAGCGCGCTGGCGATGAGGACGAGGCGGCGTTTCTTGCGCGTCATATGTCAGCTCCCGAGCCCGAGCTCGCTCGACAGCGCGTCGATGCGGCTCAGGGCTCCGTCGTCCTTGGCGAACTGGGCGCGGGCATCGCTGGCGGCGGCTTTGGCCTTGGCGGTCTCGCCCAGTACGCTCCAGGCGCGCATCAGGCGCAGCCAGCCGTCAATGTCGTCGCCGTCCTGGGACAGCCTTTGCTGAAGGCCCTCGACCATGCCGCGCACCATCTGGTTGCGCTCTTCGGGGGTCATGGACTGCGCGGCGGCGACATCGGCCGCGTTCGGGCCGGGCGCCGACGGCGCTGCGGGCGGCGGGGTGGCGCCGACGCGGGCGAGCGCGGTGCGCAGCAGCGGCTGCCAGGGCGCATCGGCGGGAGACTGCGCCGCGAGCTTGCTCCAGATCGCGGCGGCCTCCTGCGGCTTGCCGTCCTGCTCGGCGGCGAGGCCGAGATAATAGCTGGCCTTGGGATCGTCCGGGTCCTGCGCCAGCGCCTGCTGGAACGCCGCCTTGGCCTCGGCGGTGACCACGCCGCCGGACTGGGACAGCAGCGCCTCCCCGAGCCCGGTCTGGCGCTGCGGGCTGGGGCCGAGATAGCGGATGGCGTTGCTCCACGCGCGCGCCGCGTCGTCGACGCGGCCCAGGCGCATATAGATCGGCGCCACCACCTCATAGCCGCGCCCGTCCTGCGGGTTGGCTTCCAGGTGGGTCTCGACCTTGCGGATCAGGATCGCGACATCGCTCTGCTGGGGAGCGGCTTCGAGCCGGGCCGCCAGCGGCTGGCCGTCGAGCTCGGGCGAGCCGAGCGCGAGATAGGTCGCCCCCGCCGTCAGCGGCAGCACCACCAGCGCGATCACCGCGACGGCGCGCCGGTGCAGATCGCTGCGCGCCGGGCGCAGCATTTCCGCCTCGCCGGCGACGCGCAGGATGCGGCGGCCGAGCTCGGCCCGCGCGGCATCGCCCTCGGCCTCGCCGATCAGCCCGCTCGCGCGGTCGCGCTCGATCTCGGCGAGCTGGTCGCGATAGACCGCGATATCCGCCTCGACGGCGCTGCCGGCTTCGGCATCGCGTCGGCGCAGGGGCCAGAGCACCGCGAGAATCGCGGCCCCGGTCATCAGCGAAAGAGCGGTCCACAGCAACATTAGGGTTCCTCTAATGCGCTCAGGTAGCCGACCTTCGGCCCGCCGCCAATCCGTAAGAACCTCGGTCCGATCGCCGCAGCGTCACAGTCGCGCGAGCGGAAGCGGTGCGTCGATCGGCAGAAGAAAGACGCCCGCGACGCGGATCCACGTCGCGGGTTGCCGTTTGGTAAGGCCCGAAGCCGCGTCAGCCTTGAACCGGGGTCCAGGTGCCGTCCGGGTTGCGGCAGGCGGTGCCGCGCGCGGTCTGCGGCTGGCCGTCGACATAGATGGTGTGGGTGAATTCGCGGCACCGCGGCGAACCGCCGCGCGCATAGGTGGGGCCGGGCACGATGGTGCCATAGGCGCCGCTCTCGCCGCGCCAGCTCACGGGCGCACCGGGATTGCCATATTCCAGCGCCTGCATCTGCGCCTGCTGGGCGCGGGCGCGGTCCTGCGCGTCGAGCGAGTTGCCGATCGCGCCGCCGATCAGGCCGCCGATCGCCGCGCCCGCCAGGGTCGCGCCGGTGTTGCCGCCGGCAAGCTGGCCGATCACGCCGCCCGCCAGCGCGCCGATCGCGGCACCGCCGACCGTGTTCGGATTGTCCTGCGCGGTCTGGCAGCCCGCCAGGGAGACGCCGATCAGACCGACGGCAAGAAGCTTCACAGCACGCATAAAACAGGTCTCCCAGAATCCAATTCAGCCCAAACTAGCCGGTTCCGGGGGCAGAAAGCGAGAGGAATGGGGCGAAACCGGGGCTCCGGATGCCCTGATGCATCACGCCGCCGGCAGGCGCACCACGCAGCGCAGCCCACCGAAGGGCGAGCGCTCCAGCGTCAGTCCCCCGCCATAGAGCCCGGCCAGCTCGGTCACGATCGACAGGCCGAGCCCCGATCCGGGCTGCGTCTCGTCCAGCCGCCGGCCGCGCTTCAGCGCCTCGGCCTGCTCGCCTGCCGTAAGGCCGGGGCCGTCATCGTCGATGGTCAGGGTGAAGAACGCCCGCCCGCCGGGCGCTTCCTCAGCCGGGGCGGCCGTCACCTCGACCAGCGAACGCGCCCATTTGCAGCCATTATCGATGAGGTTGCCGAGGATTTCCTCGATATCCTGCCGCTCGCCGCGAAACCGCAGCCCCGGCGCGACCTCGGTCTCCACCGCGATGCCCTTGGCGCGGTAGACCTTGGCCAGCGTGCCCGCGAGCTTCTCGACGATCGGGCCGACCTCTTCGGTGGTCATGGTCACGGTGGCGCGCGCGGCGATGCGGGCGCGCTCCAGATGATGGGCGACCTGTCCCTTCATCACCTCGGCCTGCTCGCGCACCTTGACGGCGAGCGCGTCCTCGCCGCCCCGCGCGGCGGCTTCGTTCTGCAGCACGGAGATCGGCGTCTTGAGGGCATGGGCGAGATTGCCGACATGCATCCGCGCGCGTTCGACAATCTCGCGATTGCTCTCGATCAGCGCGTTCATCTCGGCGGCGAGCGGCGCCAGCTCGACCGGATAGCGGCCCTCGATCCGCTCCGCCTGCCCTGCCCGCACCTGGTGCAGTGCCGCCAGCATGCGCTTGAGCGGCCGCAGGCCGAACACGACCTGAAAGATCAAAGTGAGCAGGATCGCCACGCCGACAACCGCCAACGTGACGCTCAGCGCCCGGTTGAAGCCCTGCACCTCTTCCTCGATCTCGCCGGAATCCGCCGCGACCGAGATCACGAAATGCCCGTCCTCGCCCAGATCGATATAGCGCTCGATGACGCGCAGGCTCTGGCCGGCGGGCCCCTTGGCATAGCCTTCGCGCAGGCCGGTGAGATCGGGTTCGGTCCGGCGCTCATAGAGCGAGGGCAGCGTGCCCTCGGGCAGGGAACGCGATGTCTTCACCTGCCGTCCCGGCCCGTCGACGCGCGCGATCTGCCAGTACCAGCCGGAGAGCGGAAAGCTGAACACCGGGTCGCCCAGCGTGGTCGGCTCCGGCATGGCGCCGGTGCCGGAATTGGCCACGTCGGCGACGATGGTCTTGAGATAGACGTCGAGCCGCCGGTCGAAGGCCCGCTCCACCGCCTCGCGATACACCGTGGACAGCACGATGCCGGTGACGATCAGAACCGCGGCGCTCACCAGCGTGGCTGAGATGAACAGCCGGAGCGCGAGCGAGCCGGCGCGCATCAGCGCGGGGTTTCCGGCGGCAGCAGCAGATAGCCGAGCCCGCGCACGGTCTGGATCACCTCGACATCGAGCTTCTTGCGCAGCCGCCCGACGAACACTTCGATCGTGTTGGAATCGCGGTCGAAATCCTGGTCGTACAGGTGCTCGACCAGCTCGGTGCGCGACACCACGCGCCCGGCATGGTGCATCAGATAGTCCAGCAGCCGGTATTCGTGGGAGGTCAGCTTCACCTGCTTGCCGTCGACCGTGACGCGCCCGGAGCGGGTGTCGAGCATCACCGGCCCGCAGGTCAGCGTGCTCGCCGCGTGCCCGGTCGCCCGGCGCAGCAGGGCGCGGATGCGGGCCAGCACCTCCTCCATGTGGAAGGGCTTGGCCACATAATCGTCGGCGCCGGCATCGAAGCCATGCACCTTGTCGCTCCAGCGGTCGCGGGCGGTAAGGATCAGCACCGGCATTTTCTTGTCGGCCCGCCGCCAGGCTTCCAGCACGGAAAGCCCGTCCATCTTCGGCAGGCCGATATCCAGCACCACCGCGTCATAGGGCTCGTTCTCGCCGAGATAATGCCCCTCCTGCCCGTCATAGGCGCGGTCG
Organism: Ancylobacter sp. G4_0304; assembly: GCF_047501495.1. Lineage (NCBI taxonomy): Bacteria > Pseudomonadati > Pseudomonadota > Alphaproteobacteria > Hyphomicrobiales > Xanthobacteraceae > Ancylobacter > Ancylobacter sp. G4_0304. The sequence goes on from NZ_JAZDRM010000028.1 coordinate 59,753, forward strand.
ACGGCATAGCCAGCCTCGCTCAGCGCCTCGAAGAGCTGGCGGTTGAGATCGGGATCGTCCTCGACGACAAGCAGGCGCACGTTCTCTCCCCGGATCGGCAGGTGGGTCGATTCGGGGAGCATGCCATTGCCGGGCGGCGCTGTCAGGTCTCCGCCCGTCGCGCCGTCAGCCGCGCCAGCCGCACAGCTCGCGGCCCACGGCATTGTGCGCCTTGACCTGCCGGATGGTCGGATCGGTGTCGGCACGCGACCAGCTGATGGCGCGGAACGCCCCGCAGGCGCCGTCAGTCGCGCCGGAAGCTGTCGTCCTCGCGCAGCCGCCCAGCATCGCCGTCGCGCTCAGCAGCAGCGCGCGCACGGTCCGCGCGCGAGATCGTCTCCAGCACATCGCGTTCTCCCTCCGCCAGGCACGCCGCCCGGCCTTCCATACGTCCCTTGAGATAAAGCCCGCCCAGCGCCGCCAGCACGACGAGCACCAGCGCCGCCCCGCGCGCGAGCGGGCTGGCGATCAGCCCGAGCAGCACGCTCATGCCCGCGCCTCCCCGGCCCGTATCCGCGCCAGTGCGCCGTGCAGCGTCAGCGCGACACCCGCCAGCACCAGCGCCGCGCAGAGCCAGCGCATGACGAGCGACAGTTCGGAGAACGGCGCCAGCCGGTCCGCCTGCTCGGCGATCACCGCGCCAAGGCTCCCCGCCCCGGCCATCAGCCCGCCCGCCCCCTCCGG
>NZ_JAZDRM010000029.1:0-57914 GCF_047501495.1 Ancylobacter sp. G4_0304
CAAAAAGCCCGTCCGCAAGCCCTCGCGCTGGGCCAATAATGCCTTCGTGGTCGGGCTGAGCTGGATGTTCACCCTGGCCACCGTGGCGATCATCGTCGGCGGCGGCGCGCTCTGGTACGGCAAGGCCGAATATGATGCGCCCGGCCCGCTGCCGCAGGACACGGCGGTGGTGATTCCCGGCGAGTATGGACTGATGGATATCGCGGACCTTCTGGTGAAGAAGGGCGTGATCGGGGAGAAGTGGGTGTTCGTCGGCGCCGCGCTCGGCACCCGCGCCTCCGGCAAGCTGAAGGCGGGCGAATACGAGTTCCCGCAGGCTGCCAGCCAGCGCCAGGTGCTGGCGAAGATCGTCTCCGGCGAGGTGATCGAATACAACGTCACCATTCCCGAGGGCCTGACCAGCGACCAGATCGTCCAGCGCCTCTCCGAGGTTGCGGAGCTTTCCGGCGCGGTGCGGCAGGTGCCCCGCGAGGGCAGCCTGATGCCCGACACCTACAAGATCACCCGCGGCACCTCGCGCGAGGACATGCTGCGCCGCATGGCCCGCACCCAGGCGGCGGTGCTGCAGGAGGTGTGGGCCAAGCGCGATCCCGACCTGCCGCTGAAGACACCGGACGAACTGGTCATTCTGGCCTCGATCGTCGAGAAGGAGACCGGGCAGGCGAGCGAGCGGCCGGAAGTGGCGGCGGTGTTCGTCAACCGGCTGAACAAGAAGATGCGCCTGCAATCCGACCCGACGATCATTTACGGACTGGTGCGCGGCAAGGGCCGGCTGGACCGGCCGATCACCCGCGCGGACATCACCGCGCCGACGCCGTTCAACACCTACACCATCCCCGGCCTGCCGCCCGGACCGATCGGCAATCCCGGCCGCGCCTCGCTCGAAGCGGTGGCTAATCCAGCCAAGTCCAAGGCGCTGTATTTCGTCGCCGACGGCACCGGCGGCCACGCCTTCGCCGAGACGCTGGACCAGCACAACCGCAACGTCGCGCGCTGGCGCCAGATCGAGCGCGACCAGAAGATCGATCCTACCCGTGCGCCCGCCGGCGTCTCCGGCAATACCGGCGCGACGGCGGTCGATTGAGGCGTTCCGCGGGTCCCGCGATGGCTTGAGGCGGGCGCGCGCGGTGTTTATGGTCCGCGCCGTCGGCGATGAAGCGTCATCGCCACCGCGCGGGAGTTTGAGTAAATGGCACTTGCCAGCATGACGGGCTTTGCCCGTGCCCAGGGCGTCAGCGGCGCCTGGAGCTGGGCGTGGGAACTCAAGTCGGTCAATGGCAAGGGACTGGATGTTCGCCTGCGCCTGCCCGTCGGCTGGGACGGGCTGGAGGCCGGGCTGAAGCAGACCGCCTCCCGCCTGCTGTCGCGCGGCAACGTCAACGCCAGCCTCACCGTGACCCGGACCGACGCCGGCGTCAGCGTGCGCGTGAACGAGGACATGTTGCGTGCCATCGCGGTATCGGTCGGCAAGGTCGCCGCCGAACTGAAGGCGCCGCCGGTGCGCCTCGAAGCGCTGCTCAATCTCAAGGGCGTGATGGAGATCGCCGAGGCCGAGGAAACGCCAGCCGAACGCCGCGCCGCCGAGCAGGCGGTGGTGGCGGGCTTCGACCAGGCCCTGGCCGAGCTGGTGGCGATGCGCGCCAGCGAGGGCGCGGCGCTGGCCGGCGTGCTCGGCGACCGGCTCGACGCCATCGCCGCGCTGACCGCCGCCGCCGAAGCCAATCCCGCCCGGCGGCCGGAGGCGATCCGCGCCAAGCTCGCCGAGCAGATCCGCGTGCTCACCGAGACCAGCACAAATTTCGACCCGGACCGGCTGCATCAGGAAGCGCTGATGATGGCGACCAAGGTCGATGTGCGCGAAGAGCTGGACCGGCTGGTCGCCCATGTCGCGGCGGCGCGCGTGATGCTGTCGGAGGGCGGCCCGGTGGGGCGGCGGCTCGATTTCCTCGCGCAGGAATTCAACCGCGAGACCAACACGCTGTGCTCCAAGGCCAATGATGTGTCGCTCACCGCGATCGGGCTGGAGCTCAAGGGCGTGGTCGAGCAGTTCCGCGAACAGGTTCAGAATATCGAGTAGGGCGTATGAAACACTCAAATGTCGACCGTCGCGGGCTGATGCTGATCCTGTCCTCGCCCTCGGGCGCAGGAAAGTCGACGCTGGCGCGCCTGCTGCTGGAGCAGAACCCGGACATCTACCTCTCGGTGTCGGTGACCACACGCGGCCGGCGCCCGAGCGAGGTGGAGGGCGTGCACTATCACTTCCTCACCCGCGAGCGCTTCGAGCGCCTGCGCGATGCCGGTGATCTCCTTGAGCACGCCGAGGTGCACGGCAATTTCTACGGCACGCCGCGCGACCCGGTGGAGCAGGCGCTGGCGAGCGGCCGCGACGTGCTGTTCGACATCGACTATCAGGGCGCCGAACAGCTCTACGCCAAGATGCGCGAGGATATCGTCGGCGTGTTCATCCTGCCGCCGTCTGCGGCCGAGCTGAAGATGCGGCTGGAGCGTCGGGCGGAGGATGCCTCGGGCGTGATCGAGAAGCGGTTGAAGAACGCCCGCACCGAGATCTCGCACTGGGAAGATTACAATTACGTGCTGGTCAATGAGGACCTGAACAGCACCTTCGCCAATCTGCGCAACATCCTGCTGGCGGAGCGGCTGCGCCGCGAGCGGCAGGTCGGCCTGCCGCCGATCATCGCCCGGCTCGACGAGGAACTGAGCGCGCTGACGGCGTGAGCCTTACCCGCAGCCTTACCCGCCGATGGGGTTGGCCCGCGCGGCGAGCCAGGCATTGGCCAGCGCGACGAAACCCTCCACCGGCACGCGCTCGGCGCGCTCGGTCGGCGCGATGCCGGCGGCTTCCAGCAGCGGCATGGGGTCGGTGCCCAGGCTCTTCAGGCTCTGGCGCAGCATCTTGCGGCGCTGGCCAAACGCGGCCTCCGTCACCCGCTCCAGAGCATTGAGCGGGCAGGGCAGGGGCGTCGCGCGGGGCACGATGTGCACCACCGACGACGTCACCTTGGGTGGCGGCACGAAGGCGGAGGGCGCGACGTCGAAGGCGATATGCGCCGTGGCGCGCCAGCCGGTGAGCACGGCGAGGCGTCCGTAATGGTCCTCGCCCGGCGCGGCGACGATGCGCTCGGCGACCTCGCGCTGGAACATCAGCGTCAGGCTCTTGTACCAGGGCGGCCATGGATCGGTGGACAGCCAGCCGACCAGCAGGGGCGTCGCGATGTTGTAGGGCAGGTTGGCGATGATCGCGGCGGGCGCGCCTTCCGGCACCAGCGCGGCGAAATCCGCCTCCAGCGCGTCGCCCTCGACGATATCGAGCCGGCCGGGATAATGCGCCGCCACCTGTTCCAGCGCGGCGATGCAGCGGCGGTCGCGCTCGATGGCGATCAGCTTTTTCGGCCCCAGCGCCAGGATCGCGCGGGTGAGCCCGCCCGGTCCGGGGCCGACCTCGACCACGGTCACCCCCTCCAGCCGCCCGGCGGTGCGGGCGATGCGCGAGGTGAGGTTGAGGTCAAGCAGGAAGTTCTGGCCGAGCGACTTCAGCGCGGACAGCCCGTGCTCGCGAATGACCTCGCGAAGCGGCGGCAAGTCGTCGATCGCGGCCATTCAGGCGGCTTTGTCGTGGCCGGCGCGGTCGCGGTCCGCCAGCCGCCGGGCAAGGCGCAGCGCCTCGATCAGGCTGGCCGGATCGGCGCGGCCGGTGCCGGCGATGTCGAAGGCGGTGCCGTGGTCGGGCGAGGTGCGCACGAAGGGCAGGCCGAGCGTGACGTTCACCGCGCGGTCGAAGGCCAGCGTCTTGACCGGGGCGAGAACCTGATCGTGATAGGCGCCGATCACCACGTCGTAATTGGGCCGTGCCGCCGCGTGGAACAGCGTATCGGCCGGGAACGGTCCGCGCGCGTCGATGCCCTCGCGGCGCAGCGTCTCGATCGCGGGGCGGGTGATCTCCTCGTCCTCGCGCCCGATCGTGCCCTGCTCGCCGGCATGCGGGTTCAGCCCGCAAAAGGCGAGGCGCGGGCGGGCAAGGCCGAAGCGGTGCGAGAGGTCGTGCGCGGCGATGCGGCCGGTCTCGACCAGCAGCTCCTGCGTCAGCACGCGGGAAATATCGGCGACCGGAATGTGGATCGTGGCCGGAATCACCGCGAGTTCGGGTGACCAGATCATCATCACCGGGCGCGGCGCGGGCTCGCCGGCCAGATGCGCCAGATATTCGGTGTGGCCGGGAAAGCTGAAGCCGGTGGAATAGAGCACCGCCTTGGAGATCGGGTTGGTGACGACCGCGGCAGCCTCGCCCGACTGGGTGAAGCGCACCGCCGCGTCGATCGCCGCGCGCGGGGCGGGGCCGCTGGTGGCGTCCGGCGTGCCGGGGGCGGCGGTGGCGCGAGGGCCGGCGGCGACGACGGGGAGGGCGGTCGCGAAGACCTCGCTCGCCTGCGCCGGGGTGCTCGCGCGAATCTCGACCGGAAGGCCGAGCCGCCGCGCGCGCTCGCGCAGACAATGCTCGTCGCCGGTGACGAAAAAGGGCGGCAGGTCGGCTTCGGCGCGGCGGGCGAAGGCCATCAGCGCGATATCGGGGCCAATGCCAGCAGGTTCGCCGAGCGAAAGGGCGAGGGCGGGCGAGCGCGAGGGGTTCATTGAAGCGCTCAGCGGTACTGGATCATGGCGGACTTGCGGGCCTCGTCGAGCAGGCGGCGCGACAGGCTGTCGAACTGCTTGCTTTGCAGCTCGTTGCGCACTTCCCGCTTCTTGGCGCTCTCGCCGACGATTTCGCGCTTGGCGCAGATGGCGACCAGCTCGACGCCGGCCTGGGTGATTTCGGGCGGCGTGGTCTGGCCAATTGGGGTGTCGTCCATCAGCTTGCGCAGCGGCGCCGACATGTCGGCCGAGGTGCGCAGCACCGGCTCGCGGACCACGGTCTCGCGGAGCTGGCGGGCGGCGGCGACGCCGGCCTCGCAACTGGTGAACGCCTTGCGCAGATTGTTGGCCTCGGTCATGCGCTGGCCGCGCGTGGCATCGGAATCGGTGCGTGAGACCACGAGGACGATCTGGCGGATCGAGTATTCGGTGGTGCGCTGGGCCTGCACCGTATCCTCGCCCTTGTCCTCCAGCGCCTGGAAGATGTCGGAATCGCGCACCGTGGTCGCCGAGGAGAAGCGCCCGCGCACATAGTTGTTCCAGACGTAGTCGGCGCGCATCTTGTTCTTGAGGATGCGCGCGTCGATGCCGTTCTGCCCCAGCGCCTGGGCGAGTTGGTCGGGGGTGCGGCCTGAGCGGCTCGCCATGTTGGCGAACAGCTTGTCCACCTCCTCGGTGTCGGCGGCGATGCCGTAGCGCTGGGCGGTGAAGATCTTGAGCCGCTCGTCGATCAGTGCGTCGAGCGCCTGCTTCTGGCTGAGTGACTGGCGCTCGGTGAGCTGGGCGAGCTTGATGCGCTGGGCGACGTCGAAGCTGGTGATCGGGTCGCCCTGCACCATGACGAGAATCTGCTGGGCTGCCGCCGGCCGCGAAAAGCCCACGGTCAGCGAGGCGGTGCCGGCCATCAGCAGGGCAAGAGCCAGCGAGCGCCCCAGACCCCCCGCGTATTTCCGGCGGTGGTGAAAGCGGGAAGTGCTCGTGCTGCGCATTCCGTGCCTCTGCTCCCTTGTCGCCGCCGGGGCCCTCGGCGGCATTCTTCGCTGTCTCAACCCGTCCGGCCGTTCTGCTTGGCGCTTGTGGCGTCAATGCGACCGACACCGCGCCGGCGGAACGGGGCCGGCGCGGCGACCGTCAGTCGCCGCTGCCGCCGACCTCGGTCGAGAAGCCGGCGCCGCCGAGCGTGCGCAGGTTGAAGGTCAGCAGCACCGTGTCGACCCGCTCGCGGTTGCCACTTTCGGTGTAGTCCGACTTGTAGCTGAGCGTCAGGCCGAAGCACTCGTCGGCATAGGAGATGCCGAACAAGGTGTAGTCGACCTCATCCTCGTGCAGATTGTAGCGCGCGGCCGCCGAGACGCTCCAGTTCTGGTTGATCGCATAGGCGGCGCGGCCGAGGATGCCCTCGCGGTTCTCGTAATAACCGAGTTCCGGCTGCGCGGCATAGAGCCCGTAGATGGCGCTGAGCGACAGGTCGGAGACCTTGGTCCGCGCTTCCAGTTCGTAGCGCTCGACCGTCCAGTCGTCATTGTCGAAGCGGAAGCGGTTGACCACCGCGAAGTTCGAGGTGGGCGCGAACAGGGCGCGGGCCACATAGTCGGAGGCATCGTCCTGCAGGCCGGATTCGGCGCCGGTATTGGCCATGTCGACGTAATCGTACGAGTTCTTGCCGAACAGGTGGTACGACTGGCCGAACAGGGCGTTGACGATGCCGCCACCATTCAGATTGGCGGTGTACTGGAGGCCGACATTGGCGCGGCCGCCACCTTCCACACGGTCATAGCCCGAGTATTTGCTGATCTCGAACAGGTTGGTGTCGTCGAAGATCAGGCTCTGCGCGTCTTCGTTCGGGAACTGGCCGATATCGGTCTCGTTGGGGCGCGCGATGATCTGCGCGATCGGCTCGATGGTCTGGGTGCCCCAGGTCTCCACGGAGATGAACGGGTAGCGGTATTCGAGGCCGACAGCCGGCATGGCGCGGATCAGCTGATTGTCGCCGCTGGGCAGCCACGGATAGTCCTGGGACTCGGCCTGCACCGACGCCACGTCGACGCGCAGATTGACGAAAGGCGTCCACACCTGGCCGGCATTGTCGATCAGGCTGCGGCGCCACGTCGCCTCGCCTGACAGGCGGGTGTAGGAGCCGGCCATGCCGCGCATCAGGCAGTCCTGCCGCTGCTGCGCGGCCGGATCGGCACTGATTTCGGCAAGGTCGCACTGGTTCATCGGACCTTCGGTGATCACCGCCGGAACGTATTCCGCCGAGGTCGCGCGCAGGTCGGCCTGATCGCGGGTCAGGCTGGTCAGGTTGAAGGCATAGTTGAACTCGCCGCCGAAAATCGAATCGCCGAGGGTCTTGCTGTAGTCCAGCACCGGATGGATGACCGGGAGCTGCTCCTGGTCGTCATAGGAGGTCAGGCCGGTGAAGTACTGGGCCCGGATGTCGAAATAGCTGCGGTCGCCCTGGCCCACGAGATAGATCTGCGAGGTGACTTCCTTGATCGTATCGTTGATCAGGTCGTAGTCGTCGAGGAAGGTCTCGTCCGACGTCAGCCAGCCGTCCCAGCCCCAATACCAGTGCTCGTTGATGTTGAACTGGCCATGGGTCTCGATCATGCCGCGCTGGTCGCGATAGCCCGGCTGGCCTTGGAACGCGTCCTTGTCGAGCTGGTCGATGCCGGCGGCGCGGATGCGCCAGGTGCCGGTTTCGAGCCGCTGGCGGAACTCGGCGTCGAGCATCACGCCCTGCTTGGAGACGAAGAGCGGCGAGAACGTCACGTCCATATTGGGCGCGATGTTCCAGAAATACGGAATCGTGGCGCCGTAGCCGATTTCCGAGTTGTTGATGAACTTCGGCGCCAGGAAGCCGGACTTGCGCTTCACGGTCGGGTCGGGCGCGGACATGTAGGGCGCCCAGGCGATCGGCACGCCGAGGAATTCGAGGCGCGCGTCCTCGAAATAGATCATCTGCTCTTTTTCTTTATGGATGATCTTGGCGGCCTTGACCTGCCAGAGCGGCGGCTTTTCCGGGTTTGTCTTACAGGGTTCGCAGGGCGTGTAGGCGCCGCTGGTCAGAACCGTGGTGTCGCCGTTCGAGCGGTCGGCCCGAGCGGCGGCGAAATGCATGTTGTCGACGGTGTCGATGCGCAGCGAATTGACGAAGCCGTCGGTGAACTGCTGCGACAGGTCGAGGCTCTCGGCGGAGATGACCTGGCCGTCCTTGTCCTTGAGCCGGACGCCGCCCTCGGCCTTCAGCCGGTTGTTGTTGCGATCATAGACGACGCGGCTCGCCTCAAGGACGGAGCCGTCATAATAGATCTGCACGTTGCCATCGGCGATGACCTCGTTGCGCGTGTAGTCGTAGACCAGCTCATCAGCGGTCACGAGCATCTTGGCATTCGGGTCGACCTGACGCTCGCCCAGAAGCTCGCGGGCGATCACTGGCGCGCCGCCCTCCTGGGCAGACGCCTCCTGCGCCGGAACAAGAACGCCCAGCGTGCCCGAAAACACCGTCAAGAACAGCCAACAAGCGAGCTGATTCCGCCGGCGCGAACGCTGGAGAACCTTTGAGCCCGCCTGGCCGGCGTATACGCTGCCGACCTTCATCCGTCCTCCCGGTGAAGCAGGATGAGTACACCCATCAATGCCCCAACGACTGCTGGAAACCACGCTGCGATAATGGGATTCACGATCCCGGCCGCGCCGAGGTCTTCGGCGAGCTTGGTCGACACATAAAGCAGAAACCCGGCGGCCACGCCACCCAGAATCGTCTGGCCGATCCCGCCGAAGCGGAACACGCGCAGGCTGACGGAGGCGGCAATGAGCACCATCGCCAGCAACAGCACGGGTCGGGCGAGCAGGCTTTGATATTGCAGCCGATAGCGCTCCGCGCCGAACCCGACGCGTTCGGCGGCATCCACAGCCTGTGGAAGATCCCAGAAGGAGACGGACTCGCTCTGAAGCGTGTCCTGCACCTGGTAGGGGGTGAGATTCGTAGCGACCATGTACGTATGGTAGCTCATCAACCCTATTCCAGGAGTTAAGACGCGCGCGTCGCTTAGCCGCCATGAACCGGATTCGAGCGTCGCGCTGCGCGCCTCGATGCGTTCCACCAGCTTTTCGTCGTGCCCGAACACGAAAACGTTGACGCCAGAAAGCTGCCGCCCGCCATCGCTCTTGGCCGCGGCCTCGATGATCGCCTCGCCGTCGACGCTCTGCTGGCGAATCCAGAACCCGCTGCCCGTTGAGGAAAACAGGCCGGTCTGGCGGTTGAAGATTTCCGCCTCGATGCGATTCGCACGTTCCTTGAAGTCCGCGGAAACCGGGTTGTAGACCGTGGTGGAGAACACGCCGAGCGCCAGCGCCAGCACGCAGGCCGGCGAGATGAACTGCCATGCGGAAATGCCGGCCGCGCGCGCCACCACCAGTTCCAGCCGCCGCGACAGGGTGAGGAAGGTGCCGATTGAGCCGAACAGCACCGCGAAGGGCAGCAATTGCTCGGTGAAGAATGGGGCGCGGTAGACGACGACCAGGAGAAGCGAGAGCGTGTCGATGTCGCGCTCGCCCACGCGGCGCGACATCTCCAGGAAGTCGACCAGCATGATCAGGAAGGCGCAGCCGAGGAAAATCCCGAGCACGGAGTTCAGGAAGCGGCGGCCGAAATAGATGGCGAGCGTGCGTCCGATCACCGCCGGACCTCGCTTGTGCGGTGCTGCTGGTCGCGTGCGCTCAATTGACCGTCTCGCGAACGACGCGCTGCGCCAGGTTATCGATCAGACGGCGCAGCGCCTGCGGCATGCGCGGCTTGAACCGCCCGGTGAGCGACAGGATGCTGCCGAGGATGACCAGCAGGGGCACCAGATAGACCAGCGGCACCAGGTCGTCGTTGTTGCGCACCTGGTTGATCAGGCCGAAGCTCATGACCTGGAGCGTGATCACCCAGGGTGCGGTGGCGGCGAGCGCGAGCCCGCGGCCCTCGCGTGTGGTGCGCGGCTCCGCCAGCGCGGCGACCGCGATGCTGAAGAACGCCAGCACATAGAGCGGCAGCGAGAGCCTCCGGTGGATTTCCTCGGTGAACCGGCCGGGGTCCTTCTGATAGGCGGGGTCGTCCGGCGAGCGCGCGAGCAATTCGCGGAACGAGCGCTCCGGTGCTCGGTACACCGCCATGTCGGCGCTCGACGTGAACGGCGACAGGTCGAAGGCGTAGCGCTCGAACTCGACGATGTTGGTGTCGGGCTTGCCGGGGGTGCGGCGATGAATTGCCCCTTCCTCCAGAATGAGGAAGGTGCCGGTCGCGGTGTCGATCACCTGCCCGCGATCGGCGAGATAGGTGTTCACCTGCTCGGGATCGCGCGCATCATTGATGAAGATGCCGCCGAGAACCCCGTTGGCATTGCGCTCCCGCACGTTGAACACCATGCCCGGCGCCAGCATGGTGAAGCGGCCGGGCTGGGCGATGAAGGCCACGAGGTCCGCGCGCACGCGCGTGATCTCATATCTGAACTGCCGCATCGCGGCCGGCACCATCTCCATCGACAGCGCCGTGCAGCCCGCGGCCACCAGCACGGCGAGGATGATGAGCGGCCGCAGGAATCGCCAGGTGGAGATGCCGGCCGCACTCGCCACCACGATTTCCGAATCGCTGTTCATGCGAAACAGGGTGTGGGCCACCGCCATGAACAGGGCGGCGGGCGCCAGAGCCAGCACCAGCGCGGGCAGGGCGAGGCTGGTGATGAACACGAAAGCGAGGATGGTCTGGCCCTGGGTGGTCATGATGTCGAGCTGGCGCAGCGCCTGCGTCACCCAGATCATGCCGGCCAGCACGCCGAGCACGCCGAGAAACGCGAAGGCCGCCGAGCGGAACACATAGCGGTCGAGCCGGGTCATCAGGCGGTCTTCCTCAACAAGCGTCGCAGAGCGACCGCCCCTCGGCCCTCGATCATCATCGTCGACGCAGATGAATAAGCGGGCCGGGCGCCGCGTGCAAATCCTGCCTCGGTCAAATGCTGCGGCGCAACGGCGAGCGCCCCTCGTCGCGCGTCCTGGCTTCGTTTAAGAAGGCTGACCAAACCGACGCCAACCAAGGTGCGAGAGCATGCCCGAGAATGTGAAGATCAGTTTCGCCAAATTGCCGGCGACCCCCGAGGGCGTGGTGGTCCTGCTGGCCGTCGAGGTCGCGGGCGGGGTGCCGGCGCTGTCGCCGTCGGGCGAGGCGATGCTGGCGCCGTCGGGCGATCTGTTCACGCGCGCGGCCGGCGCCGACCGCTTCGAAGGCAAGAGTGGCGGCGCGCTCGACCTGATCGCCCCGCCCGGCGTCGCTGCCTCGCGCGTCATCGTCGTCGGCGCCGGCAAGGCGGCGGAGATGAAGGCGCTGGATTGGCTGAAGCTCGGCGGCGCCATCATGGGCCGTCTGCCGTCCTCGGCGAAGGAGGTGAGTCTCGTTCTCGAACTTCCCGGCCTTGATGTGCCGCCGGAGGCCGCTGCCGAAATCGCGCTCGGGCTGCGCCTGCGCGCCTATGCCTTCGACCGCTACAAGACCAAGAAGAAGCCCGAAGACGCCGCGTCCAAGCTCAGGGCGACACTTTATGTCGCCGATGACGCGGCGGCCAAGCGCGCCTGGAAGAAGCGCGAGGGCGCGGGCGAGGGCATCATGATCGCCCGCGATCTGGTCAACGAGCCCGCCAACGTGCTGACCCCGACTGAATTCGCCAAGCGCGCCGGCGATCTCGCCAAGGTGGGCGTGGATGTCGAGGTGCTCGGCGAGAAGGACCTGAAGAAGCTCGGCATGGGCGCGCTGCTCGGCGTCGGCCAGGGCTCGGCCGAGGAGAGCCGCGTCGTGGTGATGCGCTGGAACGGCGGCAAGGAGGGCGTCGCCCCGGTCGCCTTCGTCGGCAAGGGCGTGGTGTTCGACACCGGCGGCATCTCCATCAAGGGGGCGGCCGGCATGGAGGACATGAAGGGTGACATGGCGGGCGCGGCCTGCGTGATCGGCCTGATGCACGCGCTCGCCAGCCGCAAGGCCAAGGTGAACGCGGTCGGCCTGATCGGCCTCGTGGAGAACATGCCCGACGGCAAGGCGCAGCGCCCCGGCGACATCGTGACCTCGATGTCGGGCCAGACCATCGAGATCATCAACACCGACGCCGAGGGCCGCCTCGTGCTGGGCGACGTGCTCTGGTACGCCAAGGAGCGCTTCAAGCCGCAGTTCATGGTGGACCTCGCCACGCTCACCGGCGCGATCATGGTCGCGCTCGGCACCGAGCATGCCGGCCTGTTCTCCAATGACGACACGCTCGCCGGCCGGCTGTTCACTGCTGGCCAGAGCACGGGCGAGAAGGTGTGGCGCCTGCCGCTCTCGCCGGACTACGACAAGCTGATCGATTCGCGATTCGCCGACATGAAGAACACCGGCGGGCGATTCGGCGGTTCGATCACCGCCGCGCAGTTCCTGCAGCGCTTCGTCGGCGATGTGCCGTGGGCGCATCTCGACATCGCAGGCACCGGCATGTCCTCGCCGGCCAACGAGTTCAACAAGAGCTGGGGCGCCGGCTGGGGCGTGCGGCTGCTCGACGAGCTGGTCGCGCGCGACTACGAAGCCTGAGAATCACAGCGAAGGCCGGAACCGGGTTCCGGCCTTCTTCCTTTGCGGAGGCCTTCATGTCCGAGGTGTTTTTCTATCATCTGCAGGGCCGGCCGCTGGAGAAGGCACTGCCGCAACTGCTGGAGAAGTGCCTGGAACGCGGCTGGCGCTGCGTGGTGCAGGCTTCCTCCCAGGAGCGGGTCGACGCGCTCGACCAGGTGCTGTGGACCTATGACGACGCCTCGTTCCTGCCCCATGGCACCGATCGCCAGCCCGAGCCGGCGCGTCAGCCGATTCTCCTGACCACTGACGAATCGAATCCCAACAGCGCCGTGGTGCGCTTCCTTCTTGAACAGTCGTCGATTCCCGACGCGGGCGCCTATACGCGCGTGATTCATCTATTTGACGGCGACGAACCCGCCCAGATCGAGCATGCGCGGGCGCAATGGCGCGCCGCGCGGGCGGCCGGTCACGAGGTCGCCTATTGGCAGCAAACCGCTGAAGGCCGCTGGCAGCAGCGCTGAGCCCACAGGGCGGCAAACGGGGCGGCAATGCGGCCCGCGCCGCCATATTTGCCACGCGGCCAGTGGGTTGCCGACGCGGTTAACGATTGATTTACCTTGTGTTTTTTCTACTGTTACCCGCCATGCCCACGAAGTGCTCCCGCTTTCAAAATTGTGTCTGGATGGCAACACTTCACCGCGGAATGCCTCGGTGAGGCCTCAAACGGCCACTTTGCCTTTGCGCATCGGAACCGTTTCCAACAATATCATCAACGGATGCCGCGGTTGCGGTGGGTCCTGACAACCGAAAACCCAACATTGATCCAATTTGGGGGAGAATGAAGTGAAGACGGTCATTAAGAATGTGCTGCTCGGTTCTGTTGCCGGGCTTGCTATGGTCGGGACTGCTGCGGCGGCCGATCTGCCTGTGAAGGCGAAGGCTGCGGAATACGTGAAGATCTGCTCCACCTACGGCGCGGGCTTCTACTACATCCCCGGCTCGGATACCTGCCTCAAGGTCGGTGGCTTCGTGCAGACCGACTACAACTACCAGGATTACTCGGGCACGGATGAGTCGTTCTACGACGACACCTACTTCCTCGCTCGTGGCGCGATCCGCCTCGATGCCCGCACGCAGACCGAATACGGCACCCTGCGTTCGTACATCGAGTATCGCATGACCTACGGCGACGATTACTCCGGTAACTTCGGCGAGAGCACCACTCCGAACCTCGACAAGGGTTACATCCAGTTCGCTGGTTTCACCTTCGGTAAGGTTCAGTCGTTCTTCGACTACTACGCCGACAACAACATCTGGGGTATCGACTCGGTCGAAATCACCTCGGACGAGAACGCGATCGTCGCGGCTTACACCGCTGACTTCGGCAACGGCTTCACGGCCACCTTCTCGATCGAAGACGACACCCAGCGTTCGAACGGCACGGACTTCCCGGGCATCTACACCGAGACCGACATCCCGGCCTTCGTCGGTAACATCAACTACGAAGGTGAGTGGGGCGGCTTCCAGGTGTCGGGCATGGTCAAGGCGCTCGACAGCGACCTGACCGGCTTCGAAGTCAAGGACAACGTGGGTTGGGCCGTCCTCGGCGGCGTGAAGTTCAACCTGCCGTCCTTCGGCGATGGCGACACGCTGTACATCGAAGGCACCTACGGCAAGGGCGCTGCCGAGTACACCGGTATCCTCGGTGGCTACTCGACCCTCGGCGACTACTCGCTGGTCGACCTGTACTTCAACCCGCTCACCGGCGAGTTCGAAGCTTCGGAAGCCTGGACGATTGCGGCTGAGTTCACTCACTACTTCTCGTCCAACTTCTACGGCGTCGTGTTCGGTAACTACGGCGAAGCCGAAGTTCCGGTCAGCTACGCTGGTCTGGCGACCCCGAGCTACAACCTCTTCACCGTCGGCGCCAGCCTGAACTGGAGCCCGGTCAAGAACCTGCTGTTCGTCGCTCAGTACACCTACGGCGAGACCCAGTACGACAGCCCGGTTATCGACGAGCTCGGCAACGCCACCAGCTCGACCGACAACAACCAGGTCATCCTGTCGGTTCGTCGCTCGTTCTGATCTCTTCCGAGATTGGTTCTACGGAGAGCCCCGGCCTTGTGCCGGGGCTCTTTGCTTTTGGGCCTTGCTTCGCTTGAGCCTGCCTCGACCAAACGCGCACGATGGCTCGCGCGGAACCTCGTCCGCGGCGTCGACGCATGCGATGGGGTGTAATGTATCCGGGTTGGCTCGCCGCCCGTCCGGCATGCGATTAGCGGCGTGTCTCGGCAGCGCCGCTGCGGCCGTGCCTGCGCGAGGGGCTGTTTCTGCGCCGCTCAGGCGCTGGCGGCGTCGAGTTCTGCGGAAAGCTGCAGCCAGCTCTCTTCCGCAGCTTCGAGGGCGGCGGCCGCCTCGCTGCGCTCGCGCGCCAGACGCTGCGCACCGGTGGGATCGCGCAGATAGATCGACTGGTCGGCAAGTTTCTCATCGAGCGTGCCCAGCGTTTTCTCCAGCCGCGCCATGGCCGCCTCGGCATCCTTGATCTTCTTGCGCAGCGGCGCGGTTTCCGCGCGCTTCCCGGCCGCATTGCGCCGCTCATCGGCGCGCGAGGACGGCTCGCCCCGCTGGGACGATGCCGTGCGCCCGACTACCAGCGCGCGATATTCGTCGAGATCGCCCTCATAGGGGCGCACCGTGCCGTTGGCCACCAGCCAGAGCCGCTCGGCGCAGGCATCGAGCAGCGCGCGATCATGGCTGACGAGGATCACTGCGCCGGGGAAATCATTGATCGCCTCGACCAGCGCCTGCCGCGAGGCGATGTCGAGATGGTTGGTCGGCTCGTCGAGGATCAGCAGATGCGGCCCGTTGAACGCGGCGAGGCCGAGCAGCAGCCGCGCCTTCTCGCCACCGGAGAGCGCGGCAATCTTCGTGTTGGCGGTTCCTCCCGAAAAGCCCATTTCGGCGGCGCGCGAGCGCACCTTGGCCTCCGGAGCCTCCGGCATCAGCCGGCGCACATGGTCGTAGACGGTCTCCTCGGCCACCAGCTCGTCGAGCTGGTGCTGGGCGAGATAGGCGATCTCCAGCCCCGCCGCCTTCACCACCTCGCCGCCCAACGCCGGCAGCCGGCCCGACACCAGCTTGGCGAAGGTCGACTTGCCGTTGCCGTTCGGCCCGAGCAGGGCGATGCGGTCGTCATGGTCGATCCGCAGTGTCAGGTTACGCAGCACCGGTTTGCCGGGATCATAGCCGGCGGACACGCGATCCAGCGTCAGGATCGGCGGGGAGGGGATGCGGGCCGGATGACGGATCGAGATCGCCGCCGCGCTCTCGCCGGCCTCCTCGCTCATCGGCGCCATGCGCGCCAGCGCTTTGAGGCGGGACTGCGCCTGCCGGGCCTTTGATGCCTTGGCGCGGAACCGTTCGACGAAGGATTCCATATGCTTGCGCCGCGCATCCTGCTTGGCGCGCATCTTGGCGTCGAGCACCTGCTTCTCGGCACGCTGGCGCTCGAACGAATCATAGCCGCCGCGCCACAGCGCCAGCTTGGCCCGGTCGAGATGCAGGATGTACGACACCGACTCGTTCAGCAGTTCGCGGTCATGGCTGACGATCAGCACCGTGCGCGGATAACGCGCGAGGTAGTCTTGCAGCCAAAGCGTGCCTTCGAGGTCGAGATAGTTGGTCGGCTCGTCCAGCAGCAGCAGGTCCGGCTCAGCGAACAGGATGGCGGCGAGCGCCACGCGCATGCGCCAGCCGCCGGAGAATTCCGAGCACGGCCGCTGCTGTGCCGCCTCGTCGAAGCCAAGGCCGGCGAGGATGCGCGCCGCGCGGGAGGGCGCGGCATGCGCGTCGATGTCGACGAGGCGGATCTCGATCTCGGCGATGCGCGCCGGGTCCTGTGTAGTCTCGCGCTCGGCGAGCAGCGCGGCCCGCTCGGTATCGGCGGCGAGCACCACGTCGATCAGCCGCTCGGGGCCGGCCGGCGCCTCCTGCGCGACCTGGCCGATACGCGCACCGCTGGGAATGCGGATATCGCCGCTTTCAAGCGACAGGTCGCCGGTGATCGCGCGAAACAGTGTGGTCTTGCCGGTGCCGTTGCGCCCGACCAGACCGACACGCGCGCCCTCGGGGATCGCCACCGTGGCGTGGTCGATCAGCAGGCGCCCGGCAACACGCAGCGATATGTCGTTGAGAGTGATCACGCCCGCCTTTTGCACCGCCGCGCCAGCGGGGGCAAGGGGGAGAACGGACGGGTTCAGCCGGCCCGTGCGCCACCCGCGCCGGTCATGCGCTGGAAATAAATGAGGTCCAGCGAAGGGGTTTCGGCATTGCCGAGAAAATGACTCAGCAGCGCGTGCGCCTGCCCGCGATGATGGGTCTGGTGATTGAAGAAATGGTCGAGCGCCGGACCCAGCGGCTGCGCGAAGCGCGCCCCACTCGAATTGGCGTAGCGCAGTTCCGCGGCGAGATCGGCCACGTCCAGCCCGTCGACATAGGCGACAATGCGCCCATCCTCCCGCGCACGCTCGGTTGCGAGCTGGTCCAGCTCCTCGCAGGCGATGGCATCGAGCCGGCCGGCGGTCGGCCCCTCGCCGGTGAAGCGGCCCATCCAGATTCGGTCTGCCACCAGCAGGTGGTTCAGCGTGCCGTGAATCGAGCCGAAGAACGTGCCGCGATCCTCGCGATACTGCGCGCGGGAGAGCCGGGCGCAGGCATCCAGCAGACGGGTATTTGCCCAACGGTTATAGGCGGCGAGATCGCGGTAACGCGACAGCGGCGAGAAGACGGTGAGAGAGTCAGTGGAGAGGGAGTTAGTCATGGCAACCCCGGCGGACAGGTGGCGAGCGCCAAGATGATGCCCGCGCGCTGGTCTCTACGCCAATTCACAGCGGTGATGTCATCGATCGCGCACGGGAAAGCCCCGACCCTGCGGGGCAGGGCCGGGGCGGCGCAGCACGAGGTCGGCGAAAACCGGCTGCGCGTTCCAGAAGGTTCCGGTGAACCGGAACGCGCAGACATTGTCACGCGCCACCCGCACGCCCGCTGAACGCGGCGTTGTCCGGCGTTCATCCAGCGGAGCGGATGAAAAAAAAGCCCCGGCTCCTTGGGGGGAGGAGCCGGGGCCACGATAAGCTCGCGTTGGGGCTTGGGGGAGTGGGGGATGCCGCGAGCCTATTCCGTCAAACTGTTCAAACTCTGCTGTCGGTCACCTCAGTAACAGACCGGCCGATCGACCTTCACCATGCGACCCGCATCGCTCACCCAGCGGCTCTGGACCACGCAGTCACCCGCGATTTCCTCCACCGGTATCTCGACGCTGGCGACATCAGGCTGCCGCTTGAAATAGCCGCTGGTCGAGGCGGCGCCGGCGAAGAGCGCGGTCGCTCCCATCAGGGTGGCTATCGCGCTTATGAAAACGGTCCTGAGCATGGCATTCACCTTCACCACCTGTTCCGGTGGGGAATGCCACCGGGCCGTTATGTCGTCATACGTCTGCTCTCGACTGCGGGTACCAACACGAGGCACGCGAAAACCGGATCACGCCCACCCTGCCGGGTGCTGCGCGGCGAAGAACGAGACCACTTCCGTTCCTGCATGTCCGTCGTGTGCCTTATGCGATCCGTTAACGTGCAATTAACGTGTGATGCCGCGAGAAAGTTCCAAGGGCGCTTCATGAAAACGTGATTAACCCAACGTAGGGGAGCCGCGCGTCACCTCGTCCGGCCGGTCATCTTGTCGGGACGGTGAGGCGCCGCTATAAGCCGCTGCGAAATCACTTCCTCCCTGTACCTTCAAGGAACGACCGCCATGGCGCTCGAGCGCACCTTTTCGATCATCAAGCCGGACGCCACCCGCCGCAATCTGACGGGCGCTATCAATGCCACCATCGAGAAGGCCGGCCTGCGCATCGTCGCGCAGAAGCGCATCCTTCTTACCCGCGCCCAGGCCGAGACCTTCTACGGCGTCCACAAGGAGCGCCCCTTCTTCGGCGAGCTCGTCGATTTCATGATCTCCGAGCCGATCGTCGTGCAGGTGCTTGAGGGCGAGAACGCTGTCGCGAAGTATCGCGAAGTGATGGGCGCCACCAACCCGGCCAATGCGGCCGACGGCACCATCCGCAAGGAGTTCGCGCTCTCGGTCGGTGAGAATTCGGCTCATGGTTCCGACAGCCTGGAGAATGCCGCGATCGAAATCGCGCAGTTCTTCTCGGGTAATGAAATCGTCGGCTGAGCTGCATCCGCGGCTCTGACTGCTTGACCTTACGGCGCGCCTCGCTCCAGATGCTGGAGCGGGGCGCTGCTATTTTTTGCGCGGCAGCGCAGTCCTGTGCGCTTGCAGCATCATTTCTGCAGGAAATTTCCCGCATGGGCTTGGCCCCGCCATAGATTATTATGTATGTTGCTTGGATATGGGCGCTGCGGGGGTCCGGCCACGGAGAAGTGGCCCGCAGCGGGGATAGCCGTTATGGCGCGCCAAGAGCGCCCGGGAGTGGGCCCGCCGGAGCCACCTCCTCTTGCCTCACCGTAGCAACGGCGCGCCAACGCCGACTTGAACCATATCAAAAGCCCGTCCCAACGAGGGCGGGTGGTGAGGGGAAATCTGTATCATGAGCTATCTTGAGCCACTGTTCTGGCTGGCGCTTCTGAAGATCATCTGGATCAACGTCCTGCTGTCGGGCGACAACGCGGTCGTGATCGCCATGGCCTGCCGGTCGCTGCCTGATCGTCTGCGCCGCATCGGCATGGTGCTCGGCGCGGGTGTCGCCGTCGGCATGCGAATCGTGTTCACGGCCATCGTCGCCGTGCTGCTCGGCCTGCCCTGGCTGCGCATCCTCGGCGCCATCGCCCTGATGTACATTGCCGTGGATCTCGTGGTTCCCGAGGGTGAAGAAGGCGAGGGCGTTCAGGGTCATGAGAGCCTGTGGCGCGCGGTCGGCACCATCGCCGTGGCCGACCTCGTGATGAGCCTCGACAACGTGGTCGCCATCGCGGCGGTCGCCGACGGCAACTGGACGCTGATCATCATCGGCCTCGTCATCTCGATCCCGATGATTGTCGCGGGCGCCGCGCTGATCATGAAGCTGCTGTCGCGCTTCCCCTGGCTCGTGTGGGCCGGTGCGGCGCTGCTCGGCTGGGTGGCCGGCGAGATGTTCATGTCGGACGTGAAGGTGCTCGACTATCTTGGCGAGACCATCGTTCACCAGTTCGAGTATGTCGCGGCCGCCGCTGGCGCGCTGGCGGTGCTCGCGATCGGCTGGACCGTCGTGCGGATGAAGAAGAGCGCACACCCCCACGCCGGGGCCTGAACGACGATAGGCGGTTCCCCTCGCCGAAAGTGCCCGCGGTCCGCAGCCGCGGGCACTTTCAGTTCGAGGACTGGAAACTGGCGTATTTTATTATGTATGCCAGATCTTCCCGGCATCGGGGCGCCGCTTTTCTCACCCTGATTTTGTGATTGACCAGAGAGAAAACGATGGACTTCTCAAGCCCGATCTTCTGGGTATCCCTGCTGCAGATCATTTGGATCGATCTTCTGCTCTCCGGCGATAACGCGGTGGTCATCGCGCTCGCCTGCCGTTCGCTCCCGGAAAAGCAGCGCAAATGGGGCATCCTTCTGGGTGCTGGCGCGGCCGTCGGCCTGCGCATCATCTTCGCGCTCGCGGTGTCCTACCTGCTCGGCGTCCCGCTGCTGAAGGTGGTCGGCGCGCTGCTGCTGTTCTGGATCGCGATCAAGCTCGTCCTCGACGAAGAGGGCGGCGATCATCATGTCGAGAGCGCGGACAGCCTGTGGAAGGCCGTGCGCACCATCGCCATCGCCGATGCGGTGATGAGCCTCGACAATGTGGTGGCCATCGCCGCTGCCGCCCGCGGGCATGCCGAGCTGTTCATCTTCGGCCTGCTGCTGACCATCCCGCTGATCATCTTCGGCTCGCAGCTGATCCTGAAGCTGATTTCGCGCTTCCCGGCCCTGATCTGGTTCGGCGCGGCGCTGCTCGGCTGGATTGCCGGCGAAATGCTGGTCAGCGACAAGATCGTGCTGGAGACCATGCAGACCATGGGCCCCGGCCTCGTCGAGACCATCGCCGATCCGGAAGACCCGATCGGGCTCAAGCCGACCGCTCTGCCGCACTACATCGCGGCGGTGATCGGCGCGGCCTTCGTTCTGTCCTTCGGCTGGATCGTGAAGAGCCGCCGCCGCGAGGCGGGCGCCCACTGAGCGATCCTGTCCCAACGGACAGTGTAAAAGGGAAGGGCGCTCCGCTACGATGGTGGCGGAGCGCTTTTTCATGAATCAACATAATCCGATCCGCACCGGCTATTCCGCCTGTCCGCATGACTGCCCCTCGACCTGCGCGCTGGAAATCGACATTTCCGGCGGGCGCATCGGACGGGTGCGCGGCTCGAAGGACAACAGCTACACCGCCGGCGTCATCTGCGCGAAGGTGGCGCGCTATGCCGAGCGCGCCAACCACCCCGACCGGCTGACCCAGCCGCTGCGCCGCACCGGGCCCAAAGGCAGTGGCGCGTTCGAACCGATCGGCTGGGACGAGGCGCTGGACACCATCGCCGCGCGCTTCCGCGCTGCCGAGGCGACGCACGGGCCCGAGGCGGTCTGGCCCTATTACTATGCCGGCACGATGGGGTTGGTGATGCGCGATGGCATCAACCGGCTGACTCACGCCAAGGGCTATTCGCGCTTCTTCTCCACGATCTGCATCAACCCGGCCTGGAGCGGCTTCCTCGCCGGCACCGGACGGCTTGCCGGGCCCGACCCACGCGAGATGGCAAAGAGCGATCTGGTGGTGATCTGGGGCACCAACCCGGTCTCGACCCAGATCAACGTCATGGCCCACGCCACCCGCGCCCGGAAGGAACGCGGGGCGAGGATCGCGGTGGTCGACGTCTATCGCTCTCCGACCATGGAGCAGGCCGACATACCGGTTCTCATCCGCCCCGGCACCGACGGCGCGCTGGCCTGCGCGGTGATGCATGTGCTGTTTCGCGACGGGATGGCGGACCGCGATTATCTCGCGCGCTACACCGACGATCCGGTCGGGCTGGAGGCGCATCTGGCGGACCGCACGCCGGAATGGGCGGCGGCGATCACCGGGCTGCCGGCGGAGGAGATCGTCGCCTTCGCCCATGCCATCGGCGCCACGCCGCGCACCTTCATCCGCGCCGGCTACGGCTTCACGCGCTCGCGCAACGGCGCGGTGAACATGCACGCCGTGACCTGCATTCCGGCGGTGAGCGGCGCCTGGCGCCATGAGGGGGGCGGGGTATTTCACACCAATGGCGCGATCTTCGGCTGGAACAAGCAGCTCATCGAGGGCACGGGCGGCCCGGCGCCGAGCGCACGCATGCTCGACCAGTCGCGCATCGGCGCGATCCTGTGCGGTGAGGCCGAGGTGCTGGGCGGCGGTCCACCGGTCACGGCGATGCTGATCCAGAACACCAATCCGGTCTCGGTGGCGCCGGAGCAGGACAAGGTGCGGGCGGGCGTTGCGCGCGAGGACCTGTTCGTCGCGGTGCACGAGCAGTTCATGACCGAGACCGCGCTTTATGCCGACATCGTGCTGCCCGCGACCATGTTCACCGAGCATGACGACATCTATCAGGGCGGCGGCAACCAGTATGTCATCGCCGGCCCGAAGCTGGTGGAAGCGCCGGGGGAGTGCCGCTCCAACCATGAGGTGATCTGCGCGCTGGCCGAGCGTCTCGGCGCCGAGCATGAGGGGTTCACGCTCAGCGCCCGTGAGATCGCCGACCGCACCTTGCAGGCCAGTAAGCGCGGCAGCTTCGCCGAGCTGGAGGAAAAGCGCTTCATCGACGTGCAGCCGGATTTCGGGACCGCGCATTACGGGCGCGGCTTCAATTGGTCGGACGGCAAGTTCCGCTTCAAGCCAAACTGGCCGAAAGTGCCTTATGCGGCTCCGGCAAAGTTCGGCCCGGTGGCCGACATGCCGGAATGGCCCGACCATTGGGGCGTGATCGAGGAGGCGACGGCCGAATACCCGTTCCGGCTGGTCACCGCGCCGGCGCGCTCCTTCCTCAACTCGACTTTCACCGAGACGCCGGGCTCGCTGGCGCGCGAGAAGCGTCCCGAACTGCTGATCCACCCGCAAGATGCCGCCGCTCTCGGCATCGCGTCCGGCGATGTGGTGCGGGTGGAAAGCGCGCGCGGCGGGGTGGAACTGCACGCGCGGCTGTTCGACGGGCTGCGGCGCGGCGTGGTGGTGGCGGAATCGATCTGGCCGAACCGCACCCATCGCGGCGGGCGCGGCATCAACACGTTGACCGGCGCCGATCCGGTCGCCCCGGTCGGCGGCGCGGCGTTCCACGACAACCGCGTGCGGATCGTCCGCGAGGCGGCTGCGGCGTCGGGCTAAGATATCGGTGCGCGGATAGGGAACTTCGCGAGGGTTCGCGCGTCTTGCCCGCGACCCGTTCAGCCGCAAGGTGCCCGATGAAATTCCGCGTCTCCTCCCGCCTCGACTATGAGGTGAAGCAGCCCACGCTGTTCATCCTGAATGTCGAGGCTGCCGCGCTGCGCAACCAGCGCATCCTCTCCGAGAGCCTGGTGCTCGATCCGCCGCAGGCGCTGGACCGCCATGTCGCCAGCGAAAGCGGGACGCGCCTCGTGCGCGTCATGGTGCAGCCCGGCCCGTTCTCGGTGAACTATGACGCCGAGGTCGCGCTCGACATGCACGACGCCGACCCCGCGACCGTGCGCGAGGTTCCCATCCCCGAACTGCCGCTCGAACTCGCGCCCTATCTCAATCCCAGCCGCTACTGCCAGTCCGACCTGCTGGCGCGCTTCGCCCATCGCGAATTCGGCGCGTTGCCGCCGGGCCATGGCCGGGTGACGCAGATCTGCAACTGGATCTACGAGCATGTCGACTACCAGAGCGGCACCTCGGATTCGCAGACCTCGGCCTATGACACCATGGTGCTGCGCGCCGGCGTGTGCCGCGACTTCGCGCATCTGGCGATCGCCTTCTGCCGGGCGCTCGGAATCCCCGCGCGCTTCGCCAGCGCTTATGCGTGGCAGCTCGATCCGCCGGATTTCCACGCGGTATTCGAGGCCTACCTCGGCGATGCCTGGTATCTGTTCGACCCGACCCGCAAGGCCGCGCTTCAGGGGCTGGTGCGGATCGGTGTCGGGCGCGACGCGGCGGATGCGGCCTTTGCCACGATCTATGGCGAGGCCGAGATGACCGGAATGAAGGTCGGGATCGAGGCCTCGGACACCGGTGCCGAGGAGGAGCCCACCGTGCGCGCGGTGGGGATCGCCTGAACGCTCAGGTGCTTTTCCGGCGCGCCAGCACGTAAAGCACCGGCAGCAGCACGGCGTAGATCAGCGTGATGACCAGAAGCAGCCCGAAATTGTTCTTCGAGGTGTCGCCGGCCTCAAATGCCTCGCGGAAATGGCCGTAAGCGACACCGAAGGAGAACAGGCTGTAATAGCCGACCACCGGCGCCTTGAACGCCAGCGAGCGCCAGAAGGAGAGGATGGCAACGACGCCGATGGCGGCATCCGCCACACCGATCTCGAACTGGAACGGGCTGACCTCCCAGCCGATGCTGGCCGCCGCCATGTGCGGGAATACAATGTGGAAGAAGCCGGCCCAGAAGGCGGGCGGGATAATAAGTGGGGCTTCTCGTCAGCGCCGCCATGACGAAGGCGCCGACGAACAGGAGTGCCGGCAGGTTGCCCAGCACGAAGGCGATCGCCGCCTCAATCATCGCGTTCCCCTTGCCGCTCGCATATCCCGACGGTGCACGACTTTCGCGCAGAGGATCGAACGTTCCCACCCGTCCGGCAAGCGGTATCGCCGTAAATCTAGATCGCCGGCGGCACCACCAGCGCCGGCGGGGCGAGCTCGAACTCGTCGATCGCGACGCGGTTCTCCACGATGCGCGCGCGACCTTCAGTGACGAGGCGCAGCGCGGCGGGGTAGATCACATGCTCCTGCGCCAGCACGCGCGCGCCCAGCGTGTCCGGGGTGTCGCCCTCCAGCACCGGGACGGCGGCCTGGATGATGATCGGGCCGACATCCATCTCCGGCGTCACGAAATGCACGGTACAGCCGTGGATCTTCACGCCCTCGGCCAGCGCGCGCTCATGGGTGTGCAGGCCCTTGAAGCTCGGCAACAGCGCCGGGTGGATGTTGATCATCCGTCCGCGCCATTTCTGCGTGAAACCGGGGGTGAGCAGGCGCATGAAGCCGGCGAGGCACACGATATCGACCTGCGCCTCTTCCAGCGCGGCGTCGAGCGCGGCGTCGAAGCTCTCGCGGTCGGCATAGGCCTTGTGGTCGATGGCGAGCGTCGCGATGCCGGCAGCCTCAGCGCGCACCAGCCCGTGGGCGTCCGGCCGGTTGGAGATCACGCGCACGATTTCGGCCGGGTAATCAGGCGCCGCAGCGGCTTCCAGCAGCGACATCATGTTCGAGCCGCGGCCCGAGATCAGGACCGCGACGCGCGCGCGGCTCACAGCGGGGCGTCCAGCGCGAGCGTGCCGTCATAGACGGTGTGCGCCGCGCCCTCGCCGGGCTCGATGCAGCCCAGATGCGTGACTTCCTCACCGCCATCGGCCAGCGCATCCGCGACGGTCTCGGCATCCTCCGGGGCACAGACCACCACCATGCCGATGCCGCAGTTGAAGGCGCGCAGCATCTCGTCCGGGGCGACGTTGCCGGTCTGCGCCAGCCAGCGGAACACCGGCGGCACGGTGAGCCCGTCGAGGTCGATGCGCCCGACCGTGTGTTTGGGCAGCACGCGCGGCAGGTTCTCGGTCAAGCCGCCGCCGGTAATGTGGGCAAGCGCCTTCACCTTGCCGGTCGAGCGGATCGCCCCAAGCACCGACTTCACATAAAGCCGCGTCGGGGTGAGCAGCGCCTCGCCCAGCGTCTGGCCCTTGTGGAACGGCGCGGGTGCATCCCAGCCGAGCCCCGAGACCTCGACGATGCGGCGCACCAGCGAATAGCCGTTGGAGTGCACGCCGGAGGAGGCGAGGCCGAGCAGCACGTCGCCGGGGCGCACATTGGGGGAGGGCAGCAATTCGCCGCGCTCCACCGCGCCGACCGAGAAGCCGGCGAGATCATAGTCCCCCTCGGCATACATGCCGGGCATCTCGGCGGTCTCGCCGCCGATCAGCGCGCAGCCGGATTCCGTGCAGCCCTTGGCGATGCCGGCGACGATCTTGGCCCCGACATCGGGAGCGAGCTTCCCGGTAGCGAAATAGTCGAGGAAGAACAGCGGCTCGGCGCCCTGCACCACGAGATCGTTGACGCACATCGCCACCAGGTCGATGCCGATGGTTTCGTGGCGGCCGGTCTCGATGGCGATCTTGAGCTTGGTGCCGACGCCATCCGTGGTCGCGACGATCAGCGGGTCCTTGAACCCCGCCGCCTTGGGATCGAACACGCCGCCGAAACCGCCGATATCGGCATCCGCGCCGGCGCGGCGCGTCGCCTTGACCAGCGGCTTGATCAGATCGACCAGCCGGTTGCCGGCATCGATATCGACGCCCGCATCACGATAGCTGAGGCCTTTTTCCGTACCGCTCATCATTGGCTCCCGAGGATTGAGAGGCGGATTAGCCGCTTATCCGCCGCCTCGCAAGGCGCGGCGCGCGCGCAAGGGTGTCAGCGCCGCCCGGCATGGTCGATGCCAAGCGCGATCAGGCCGGCGGCAAGACCCCAGAATGCCGAACCGATGCCCGCCATCGAGACGCCCGAGGCCGTGACCGCGAGCGTCAGCACCGCCGGGAAGCGGCGGGCCGGATCGCCCATCGCGGTGCCGAGCGCGTTCACCAGCGGCCCCAGCAAGGCGAGGCCGGCGAAGGTGGCAATCAGCGCCGCCGGCAGCGCGGCGATCAGGGCCACCAGCGCCGCGCCGGCAATGGCGAGCAGGATGTAGAACAGGCCGTAGCACGGGCTCGCCATCCAGCGCTTAGCCGGATCGGGATGGGCGTCCGGCCCGGTGCAGATCGAGGCGGTGATCGCCGCGAGATTGGTGGTGAGCGAGCCGAACGGCGCGGTGATCAGCGAGGCGAGGCCGGTCACCGCGAGAATCGAGCGTGTCGGCGGCGTGTAGCCGGCCGCCTGAAGCACCGCGAAGCCCGGCAGGTTCTGCGAGGCCATGGTGACGAGATAGAGCGGCAGGCCGATGCCGATCAGCGCCTGAAGGTCGAATGCGGGCCAGATCAGTGTGAGCGTCGGCAGCGGCATATGTTCGGGCAGCGGCGCCACCTCGCCGAGGAAGAACGCGAAGGCGATGCCCACACCCAGCACCGCCAGCACGCCCCCGAACGGGTTGATGCGCCGCGCCACCAGGAACAGCACCACCAGCGGCAGCACCAGCATCGGGTCGACCTGCGCGCTGGTGAACACGGCGGTGCAGAAGCGGAACAGCACGCCCGCCAGCATAGCGGCGGCCACCGCCACCGGCAGGCGCTGAACCAGCGCGCCGAGCGGCTTCACCGCGGCGGTGACGAGAATCAGCGCCGCCACCATGAGGAAGGCGCCGACCGCGACCTCGATCGAAAGCCCCTGCGAACCGGCCACCAGCGCCGCGCCGGGCGTCGACCAGGCGGTGATGATCGGCAGCTTGTGGCGCCAGCCGAGGAAGGCGCTGGTCGCGGCCATGGAGAGGCACAGCCCGACCACGCCCGAGGAAATCTGCTCCGGATTGGCCCCCGCCGCCTGCGAGGCCGCGACGACGATGGCGATGGTTCCGCCAAAGCCGACCAGCGCGGCGACGACGGCGGAGGTGAGGACGGAAAAGCGCATGGAGATCATCGCGGCAGTCGAAAGGAGCAGGAGGCACAGGAAGCTTCCCGCCTTGTGCCACGCCGTCGCCGCCGCGTCACGGGTACGAAGGGAGGGGGCGCCCGCCGGCGCGGCGAATGATGGGGGCGCCGGCGCTTGTGCATCGCACACGCAAGATTTTGCTGTATCAATGGCCTCAACCGAACTTCAACCCCTGCTCGGGTATTGAAGCAGGGCGGGCGGCATCCCTCGGGACCTTCGGACGGCAGCATGATCTGGCATAAGCAGGTGACGTTCTGGCTTTCGATGCTGGCGGTGTTCGTGCTCGCCTGCTGGCTGCTGTCCAGCGTGCTGCTGCCCTTCGTCGCCGGTATGGCGCTGGCCTATTTCCTCAACCCGGTCACCACACGGATTGAGCGGCTGGGCATGAACCGGCTGCTGGCCTCGCTGCTCACCATCGCCGTGACCCTGCTGCTCGGCATCGCGCTGCTGCTGCTGGTGCTCCCGATCTTCTCCTCGCAACTCGCCGCCTTCATCCAGAACCTGCCCGAGTACATCGTGAAGCTGCAGAATCTTGCGACGGGCGAGAAGGCGGACTGGCTGCGCTCGGTGATCGGCGACCGCATGCCGCAGATCCGGCAGGGGCTCAGCGACCTCGCCACCCAAGGCGCGGCCTATCTGCTGACCCTGCTGCAATCGATCTGGACCGGCGGGCAGGCGCTGCTCTCGGTGTTCTCGCTGCTGGTCATCACCCCGGTCGTCGCCTTCTACATGCTGAACGACTGGAACGGCATGATCGACAAGGTGGATTCCTGGCTGCCGGTGAAGCAGCGTCCGCAGCTTCGCGAGCTGGCGACCGAGATGGATCACGCGATCGCAGGATTCGTGCGCGGCCAGTCGGCGGTCTGCGTGATCCTCGGCCTCTATTACGCGCTAAGCCTGACCGTCGCGGGGCTGAATTTCGGCTTCGTCATCGGTCTGGTTTCGGGGATGATTACCTTCATCCCCTATGTCGGTTCGCTCACCGGGCTGGTGCTGGCGGCCGGCGTCGCGGTGGTGCAGTTCTTCCCGGACTACACCATGATCGTGGTCGTGCTGTGCATCTTCTTCTTCGGCCAGTTCATCGAGGGCTACATCCTCCAGCCCAAGCTGGTGGGCGAGAGCGTCGGGCTGCATCCGGTGTGGCTGATGTTCGCCCTGCTGGCCTTCGGTTATCTGCTCGGCTTCCTCGGCCTGCTGCTGGCGGTGCCGCTGGCGGCGGCGGCAGGCGTGCTGGTGCGCTTCGCCATCAAGCAATATCTGGCGAGCCCGCTCTACACCGGCGAGGAGCCGCCCGCCGAAGACGGGCTGATGAGCTAGGCCATGGCCACGCGCCAGCTTCCCCTCGACCTGCCGCATGCGGAAAGCCGCGCGCGGGCCGATTTCCTGCCCGCTCCCGCCAATGAAGCGGCGCTGGCGCTGATCGATGCCTGGCCGGACTGGCCGGCGCGACTGGTGGCGCTGAGCGGGCCGGAAGGCTCCGGCAAGTCCCATCTCGCCGCGATCTTCGCCGAGGAGGCCGGCGCCCCGGTCCTACCGGCAGCAAAGCTGGAGGCGGCGGCGGTGCCCTCGCTGCTGGCCGGCGGCGCGCTGGTTCTGGAGGACCTCGGCGAGGGACCGTTCGATGAGACGGCGCTGTTCCACCTCATCAATCTCGCCAATGAACAGCGCGCGAGCGTGCTGGTCACCACGCGCCGCCTGCCGGCCGCGTTGGCGCAGGAGGTGACCACGCGCGATCTCGCCTCGCGGCTGCGGGCGATGCCGGCGGTGAGCCTCGGCGCGCCGGACGACCGTCTGCTGGCCATGGTCGCGGTGAAACTTTTCGCCGACCGGCAGATTTCCCCAGACGACGCGCTGCTGAGCTATCTTCTGCCGCGGGTCGAGCGCTCCATCGGGGCGCTGCGCGACCTCGTCGCAGCGCTGGACCGCGAGGCGCTCGCCCGCAAGCGGCCTCTGACCCGCGCATTGGCGGCCGAACTGCTGCGCGAGCGCACGCAAACCGACGAGGCGGAGGGCGATGCGTCGTCCGCCGGCTTCCCATTCACTTGAGTTGACCTAAGGTTAAGATCTCAATGTCATCCAGCGGTCATGAAGCGCGGCGAACTTCCCGGCGAACCAAGCGGGTAGCGAGCAAGAGCAAGGGAGCCGACATCGTGGCCGATACCGAGAGGCAGCCGGTGCTGGAAGTTGTACCGGAGACGGCGGAGGCGGTGCAGCCGACGACCCTGGAAGCCGATCTGATGGCGTCCCCGGAACGCTTCATCAATCGCGAGCTGTCCTGGCTCCAGTTCAACCGCCGCGTGCTGGAAGAGGCGTCGAACAGCGCCCATCCGCTGCTGGAGCAGCTGCGCTTCCTGTCGATCTCGGCGAATAATCTCGACGAGTTCTTCATGGTCCGCGTGGCCGGCCTCAAGGAGCAGGTGCGCGAGGGCTATGGCGGCAAGAGCCCCGACGGCCTCACCCCGGCCGAGCAGCTTCCGCTGATCAGCGAGGCGGTGGCCGGCCTTGCCAACGACCAGCAGGCGCGCTGGCGCGGCCTGCGCGTCGAATTGAAGGCTGTCGGCGTCGAACTGGTCGATGGTGCGGACGTGCTCAAGCCCGATCGCGCGGTGCTCGACGAGTTCTTCCTCGCCCACGTCTTCCCGGTGCTGACGCCGCTCGCCATCGATCCGGCGCATCCGTTCCCGTTCATCCCCAATCTCGGCTTCTCGCTGGCGCTCCAGCTCGCGCGCATCAGCGACGGCCGCGCCATGAACGCGCTGATCCGCGTGCCGGCGAAGATCGACCGCTTCATCCGGCTGCCGGACGGCGAGAACGGCGTCCAGCGCTTCATCACGCTGGAACAGATGATCGGCCTGTTCATCGGCCGCCTGTTCCCCGGCTATCAGGTGAAGGGCCAGGGCGGTTTCCGTGTCATCCGCGACAGCGACCTCGAAGTCGAGGAAGAGGCCGAGGACCTGATGCGCCTGTTCGAGAGCGCGCTGAAGCGGCGCCGTCTCGGCACGGTGATCCGGCTGGAGGTCGATGCTTCCATGCCCGAGGAACTGCGCAACTTCGTCACCCGCGAACTCGGCATCAAGGCCGACGAGGTGATGCTGGTCGACGGCGTGCTGGCGTTGAACGAGTTCAGCCAGCTCGTCGGCGTCGACCGGCCCGACCTCAAGTTCAAGCCCTATAATCCGCGCTTCCCCGAGCGCATCCGCGACCATGCCGGCGACTGCTTCGCCGCCATCCGCGAGAAGGACCTCGTGGTCCACCACCCCTACGAATCCTTTGATGCGGTGATCCAGTTCCTGCGGCAGGCGGCGCGCGACCCTAATGTCGTCGCCATCAAGCAGACGCTGTACCGCACCTCCTCCGACAGCCCGATCGTCAAGGCGCTGGCCGAGGCGGCGGAGGCCGGCAAATCGGTGACCGCGCTGGTCGAACTCAAGGCCCGCTTCGACGAGGAAGCCAATATCCGCTGGGCCCGCGATCTGGAGCGCGCCGGCGTGCAGGTGGTGTTCGGCTTCCTGGAGCTGAAGACCCACGCCAAGCTCTCGCTGGTGGTGCGCCGCGAGGGCGGCCAACTCGCCAGCTACTGCCATGTCGGCACCGGCAATTACCACCCGATCACGGCGCGCATCTATACCGACCTGTCGTTCTTCACCGCCGACCCGGTGATCGGCCGCGACGTGGCGCGCATCTTCAACTTCATCACCGGCTATGCCGAGCCGGCGGAGCTGGAGGCGATGGCGATCGCCCCGCTGACGCTCAAGAAGCGCATCATCGACCACATCAACGCCGAGATCGAGTTTGCTCGCGCCGGCCGCCCGGCGGTGATCTGGCTGAAGATGAACGCGCTGGTCGACCCCACCGTGATCGACGCGCTCTACCGCGCCAGCCAGGCCGGCGTGCAGATCGACATCGTGGTGCGCGGCATCTGCTGCCTGCGGCCCGGCGTGCCGGGGTTCTCGGAGAACATCCGCGTGAAGTCGATCGTCGGCCGCTTCCTCGAACATCCCCGCATCTACGCCTTCGGCAACGGGCACGGCCTGCCGCACCCGGAGGCGGCGGTCTACATCTCCTCCGCCGACCTGATGCCGCGCAATCTCGACCGGCGCGTGGAATCGCTGTGCCCGATCACCAATCCGACGGTGCACATGCAGATCCTCGACCAGATCATGGTTGCCAACCTTCAGGACAACCAGCAGAGCTGGCGCGTGTTGCCGGACGGCTCGTCTCAACGCATAGTGCCGGCTGAGGGCGAGGAAGCATTCAACGCCCAGCAGTATTTCATGACCAATCCGAGCCTGTCGGGACGTGGAAAATCGCTCAAGGACTCCTCGCCGCGCAGCCTCGTCCGCCGTCGCAACCGCGCGTGACCGCATGAGCGAGATGCTGAGCGGGGCCGCCAACGGCCTCGTTTCCGGGGCGCCGACCGCCGTTATCGACATCGGCTCCAACTCGGTTCGTCTGGTGGTCTATGAGCGCCTGTCGCGCTCGCCGACGCCGATCTTCAACGAGAAGGCCTCCTGCGGCCTCGGCCGCGAGGTGCTCACCACCGGGCGGCTGAACGCCGAGGCGGTGGCCAAGGCGCTTGCCGCCCTGCGCCGCTTCCGCGTGCTGTGCGACCGCATGGGCGTCGGCAAGCTCTATGTGCTCGCCACCGCCGCGGCGCGGGACGCGTCCAACGGGCCGGAATTCGTGCGCGCCTGCGCCGAAATCTGCCGCGCCGATGTCGAACTGCTCTCGGGCAAGCGCGAGGCGCAGCTTTCCGCGCTCGGCATCGTCTCGGGCGTCTATCACGCCAATGGCGTGGTGGGTGATCTGGGCGGCGGCTCGCTGGAGCTGGCGGAGCTGCACGGCCACAAGATCGGCAGCGGCGTCACCTTTCCGCTCGGCGGGCTGGCGCTTCAGGACACTTCCGGCCGCTCGCTGAAGAAGGCCGACAAAATCGTCAAGGACGCCTTCGCCAAGGACAAGCACCTCGATCACCTCAAGGGCCGCACCTTCTACGCGGTGGGCGGCACGTGGCGCGCGCTGGCGCGGCTGCACATGTTCCAGCGCGGCTATCCGCTGCATGTGATGCACGGCTATATCGTGCCGGCCAAGGAGATGCTGGAATTCGTGCGCCTGGTGCGCCGCGTGCCCATCGACACGCTGTCACGCATCGACACGGTGTCGGAAGTTCGCCGGCCGCTGCTCGCCTATGGCGCGCTGGTGCTGGAGCACATCATCCGCATCGGCAAGCCGGCGAACATCTTCGTCTCGGCGCAGGGCGTGCGCGAGGGGCTGCTGTTCGAGCTGCTGCCCGAGGCCGACCGCACGGTCGACCCGCTGCTCTCCGCGACCTCGGAGCTCAACGAACTGCGCTCACGCTCGCCCGCCCATGGCTGGGAACTGATCGCCTGGACCGATCGCTTCATGGCCTCGACCGGCATCGAGGAGAGCGTCGAGGAGAAGCGGCTGCGCCATGCCGCCTGCCTGCTGGCGGATATAAGCTGGCGCGCCCATCCCGATTATCGCGGCGAGCAGGCGCTGAACCTGATCGCGCACGCCGCCTTCATCGGTCTCGATCATCCCGGCCGCGCCTTCCTGGCGCTGGCGATCTATTACCGCCATGTCGGGCTGATCGACGAGGATCTGTCGCCGCGCATCCGCGAGCTGGTCTCGACCCGCTTCCTCGACCGCGCGCGCATCCTCGGCGCGGTGATGCGGGTTGGCTACATCCTCTCGGCGGCGATGCCGGGCACGCTGCCATTGGCGCCGCTCACCGTCGACAAGGGCAAGCTGACGCTGCATCTCGAAGGCGATCTCGCCCCGCTCGCCGGTGACCGCATCAACAGCCGCGTGCGCACGCTGGCACGGCTGATCGGCCGCGAGCCGGTAGTGGTGACCTGAGCCCATTCTTGACGGCAAAGGGCCGTGCCTTGGGACGGCGTGTTTAGCGTCGGCCATGGCCGACGCTGAGAGCCGTCATCCTGAAGGCGGCTTCGTTCAGACCGGCTTCGCCTCGCGCTCCAGCGCGATCACCCGGCCGCGCTGCATGGCGAGCGCGAGGCGCCCGGCCTTAAGCGCCAGCGCCTGCTCGCCGAACAGCTCCCGCCGCCAGCCGTGCAGCGGCTGGACGTTCGGCTCGTCCTCGGCGGCGATGCGTTCGAGGTCGTCCACCGTCGCGATCACCTTGGCGGCGACGCCGTGCTGCTCCGAGGTCATGCGCAGCAGCACCTTGAGAAGCTCCACCGTCGCCGAGGCGCCGTTGGAAAGCGGGCGGTCGCGCTCGATGCGCGGCAGCGTCTTCGGGTCGCGCGCAAGGCCCGCCTGCACCGCCTCGATGATCTGCTCGCCCGAGCGCGAGCGCTCGAAGCCCTTGGGGATCGAGCGCAGATGGCCGAGCCGTTCCGGCGTGGTCGGATGCTGTGAGGCGATCTCGGCGATCACATCGTCCTTGAGGATGCGGGAGCGCGGCATGTCGCGCGACTGCGCCTCACGCTCGCGCCACGCCGCGACCTCCATCAGCACGGCCAGGTCCTTGGGCTTTCGCGCGCGGGCCTTCAGCCGCTCCCAGGCGCGCTCGGGCTCCTGGCGATAGGTCTCCGGCGAGGTGAGCACCGCCATCTCCTCGCCCACCCAGTCGGCGCGCCCGCGCTTCTTGAGGTCGGCGTCGAGCTTGCGGAACACGTCGCGCAGATGGGTGACGTCGGCTTCGGCATAGGCGATCTGCGCGGCGGAGAGCGGGCGGCGCGACCAGTCGGTGAAGCGCAGCGACTTGTCGAGCACTTCGCCGGTAAGGCGCTGCACGAGCTGGTCGTAGGAAATGGAATCGCCATGGCCGAGCACCATGGCCGCGACCTGGGTGTCGAACACCGGGTGCGGGATGATCCCGGCGAGATGCCAGACGATCTCGATGTCCTGCCTTCCGGCATGGAACACCTTCAGCACCTTCTCATCCGCCATCAGCGCGAAGAAGGGCGCAAGGTCGAGCCCGTCGGCAACCGCGTCGATCACCACCGCCTCGTCGGGGCTGGCGAGCTGCACGACGCACAGCTTCGGCCAGAAGGTGGTCTCCCGCAGGAATTCGGTATCGACGGTCACGAACGGGTGGCGGGCCAGCCGTTCGCAGGCCGCGGCGAGGGCGTCTGTCGTTGTGATCATATCCATGGCTACATGCTTCATAACGGAGTCGCGCGCGGGAGACGACAGGCAATTGCGCAGATTTAGTACCGAAGCATTAACCATGCGGGGCTAATCTGTGCGTCGGATTCGAGCCGGCAGCGGAGCTGGCCGATGTGAGGAAATCACCATGAAGAACGTGCTTCTCGCCGCCGCCTGCGCCGTGGTCCTTGGCGCCCTGCCGGCCTCTGCCGCCGACAAGGTCGATGCCGGCGTGCTGGTCTGCAATGCCGGCACCTCGATCGGGCTGCTGGTCACCTCGAAGCAGGAGCTGACCTGCACCTTCACGCCGGCCGACAACAGCGCGGTCCAGAATTATGCCGGCACCATCGAGACCGTGGGCCTCGATCTCGGCGTCACCGGCGGCGGCGTGATGACCTGGGGCGTGCTGGCGGTGGCCAAGCAGGTTCAGGCCGGCGCGCTGGCCGGCAAATATGCCGGCGCCACCGGCAATGTCGCGCTCGGCGTCGGCGTCGGCGCCAATGTGCTGGTCGGTTCGAGCAATTCCTTCGCGCTCAACCCGGTGTCGGTCGAAGGCAATGTCGGCGCCTCGCTCGCGCTCGGCGTCGCCGGCCTGACCCTGCGCTACGTCCCCTGATTCCGGGCTCCCGCAAGGCCGCACTGGGCCCGTCCGCGTGCGGAATTCCTTGACAAGGCTGGTTAGGCATTGCACCCCTCCGCGCGCCCCTTGGGTCGCCCCGGAGGGGTGTTTTCGTTTGCCTGTCGTCAGTCCGGTCGGAAAATCATGACTATGCACCGCTATCGCTCTCACACCTGCGGAGCCCTTCGCGCCGGAGATGTCGGCACCACCGCCCGCCTCTCGGGCTGGTGCCACCGCATCCGCGACCATGGCGGCGTGCTGTTCATCGATCTGCGCGACCATTACGGCCTGACCCAGGTTGTGGTCGATCCCGACAGCCCGGCCTTCAAGCTGGCCGAGACCGTGCGCTCGGAATGGGTGATCCGCGTCGATGGCCGCGTGCGCAACCGCCCCGAAGGCACCGTCAATCCCGAGCTGCCGACTGGCGAGGTCGAGCTCTACGCCACCGAGATCGAGGTGCTGGGCCCCGCCGCCGAGCTGCCGCTCCCGGTGTTCGGCGATATCGACTACCCGGAAGAAACGCGCCTGCGCTATCGCTTCCTCGACCTGCGCCGCGAGAAGCTGCACAAGAACATCATGACCCGCGGCGCCATCATCGACGCCATGCGCGCGAAGATGAAGGGGCAGGGCTTCTTCGAGTTCCAGACCCCGATCCTCACCGCCTCCTCGCCCGAGGGCGCGCGTGACTTCCTGGTGCCGTCCCGCCTGCACCCCGGCAAGTTCTACGCGCTGCCGCAGGCGCCGCAGCAGTACAAGCAGCTGATCATGATGAGCGGCTTCGACCGCTACTTCCAGATCGCCCCCTGCTTCCGCGATGAGGACCCGCGCGCTGACCGCCTGCCGGGCGAGTTCTACCAGCTCGACCTGGAGATGAGCTTCGTCGAGCAGGAAGACGTGTTCGCCGCCGTCGAGCCGGTGATCACCGGCGTGTTCGAGCAGTTCGCCGAGGGTAAGCCGGTGACCAAGAACTGGCCTCGCATTCCCTATGCGGTGTCGATGCGCAAATACGGCACCGACAAGCCGGACCTGCGCAATCCGCTGGAGATGCAGAACGTCTCCGAGCATTTCCGCGGTTCCGGCTTCAAGGTGTTCGCGCGCATGCTCGAAGACCCGAAGAACGAGGTGTGGGCGATCCCCGGTCCGACGGGTGGTTCGCGCGCCTTCTGCGACCGGATGAATTCCTGGGCGCAGGGCGAGGGCCAGCCGGGCCTCGGCTACATCATGTGGCGCGAAGGCGGGGAGGGCGCCGGCCCGCTCGCCAATAATATCGGCCCGGAGCGCACCGAGGCGATCCGCCAGCAGCTCGGCCTCGGCGCCGGCGACGCCGCCTTCTTCGTCGCCGGCAACCCGGAGAAGTTCGTCAAGTTCGCCGGTAGCGCCCGCACCAAGGTCGGCGAGGAGCTGAAGCTCGTCGATTTCGACCGGTTCGAGCTCGCCTGGATCGTCGACTTCCCGTTCTATGAGTGGAACGAGGACGAGAAGAAGGTCGACTTCTCGCACAACCCGTTCTCCATGCCGCAAGGCGGGCTGGACGCGCTGAACGGGCAGGACCCGCTGACCATCAAGGCGTTCCAGTACGACATCGCCTGCAACGGCTACGAGATCGCTTCCGGCGGCATCCGCAACCACCGCCCCGAGGCGATGGTGAAGGCGTTCGAGCTCGCCGGCTATGACGAGGCGACGGTGGTCGAGCGCTTCGGCGGCATGTACCGCGCCTTCCAGTACGGCGCACCGCCTCATGGCGGCATGGCGGCGGGCGTGGACCGCATCGTGATGCTGCTGTGCGGCGTCACCAACCTGCGGGAAATCTCGATCTTCCCGATGAACCAGCAGGCGCAGGACATTCTGATGGGCGCCCCCAACGAGGCGACGCCCCGCCAGCTGCGCGAGCTGCACATCCGCACCAACATTCAGGAGAAGTGAGCGCCGCGCGCTCACTGCAAGACTTCGCGAAAAGCCCGGCGGTGCTCCCGCCGGGCTTTTTCGTCAGGGCGTGTCGATCACCTCGACCTCGACCTCGTCGATCAGGCTGGTCGGGTCGTCCTGCAGCGCCTGCATGATGGTCAGCACGGTCAGCGCGTCGCCGCGCGGGGTGACGCGCAGCGCGATCGTGCCCATCGGCTTCTGCAGGAAGGCGACCAGCGCCTGCACCGCCGGGTCGAGCTCGGGACGCTCCGAGACGGTCTGCCCCAGGAGCAGCTCGGCAAAGCCGGCGAACAGCTGGCGCAGCGTCTCGGCCGGAATGCCCTGCTGCTGCGCCGCCTCGTCGAGCTTCTGCTGGTAGAGGCCGGAATCCACCAGCGTCACCTCCAGCGAGGCGAGATTGGCCGCCAGCGCCGCCGCCGTCACGCCCTCGGGCTCGTCGGAGAAGATCGAGCTGTCGACGTCGGTGAACACCGCGCCGGCATTCAGCGAGAAGGCGTCGGAAATCTCCAGATAGACCGGCGTCACGGTCACGCTCTGCTCGCCCGCATTCCACTGCGCGCCGAGGTCGAGCGCGATGCTGGCGCGGGCGATGCCCTCCGGCAGCACCTGCGCGGCCGGCTGGCCGGTGTCCAGCGCGTCGGTCGGGCCGGCAGCGCGCAGCGTGGCGGAGAACTGCGTCGGCAGCGCGCCCTCGCTCGCGGTCCAGGCGAGCTGAAGCTTGTCGATGGTCGCCGGGTCCTTGCCCTTGGTCATCGTCGCCTTGGCATTGAGCAGCTCGAAGCGCCCGAGCAGCCCGAAGCCGCGCATCAGGAAGCCGATGTCGCCGGTGGCGTCGGGATCGTCGACGCTGTCGGCCGCCATCCGCATCATGGCGCCGGGACGCAGCCCGCCGAGCGTGAGCCGCTCGAAGCTCGCCGGCTTGTCCGGGCCGTCGGTGCCGGTGAAGCCTTCGAGCGTGATCTGCGACAGCACCCCGGCATCCAGCGCGCCGACC
The DNA here is from genome assembly GCF_047501495.1 of Ancylobacter sp. G4_0304. Classification (NCBI taxonomy): domain Bacteria; kingdom Pseudomonadati; phylum Pseudomonadota; class Alphaproteobacteria; order Hyphomicrobiales; family Xanthobacteraceae; genus Ancylobacter; species Ancylobacter sp. G4_0304. The sequence continues at coordinate 37,718 of NZ_JAZDRM010000029.1, forward strand.
TTCATGGTGGCGAGCTGCGCCTTGGAGCCGTCCGGCTGCGTGGTCTCCAGCCCGGTCAGCGTCGCGCTGCCGAGGCGCATCGCATCGTAGATGTCGGCCACGCCGCGCAGCAGTTCGGCCGTGTCATCGGTCGCGGCCGGCTCGCCGCGCCCGACCTGAAGCTGCACGCGCTGGGCCGTCGCCAGCAGGTTTTCGACGGGCACCGCGGAGGGCTTCAGCGCAATGTCGCGCAGCTCCATGGTCTTCCAGCTCTGGTGCAGGCCGTTATCCGTGCTGACCTCGTAGCCGTCGACGGTGATCATTCCGTAGAGCGTGCGGTAGCCGGTCTCGGCCGGCCGCCGCTTGGGATCGAGCAGGATCAGGCCGCCGGCGAGGTCGACGCCACTCGCGGTGACGCGGCCGATCCGGCCGGCGCCCGCGTCAGTCCCCGCGCCGGCGATGCGGAAGCTCGACGGCTCCAGCGTCAGGGCGGCGATGCGGCCCTTGTCGAGCGTCTCGACGGTCACCGCGCCATGGCTTATGTCGGTCTCGACGAGATAGGCCCCGGTCCCCGCGCGGGTGGAGCCGGTGGCGCCGGGGATCGCGATCTTGGTGATCGTGGTCTCTTCGATGAGGGCGAGCACGAGCTGCGCCGGATCGGGACCCGAGGCGACCACCTCGGTCGGCCCGTCCACGCCGGTCAATTCGATCAGCGGCGCGTCGTAACGCCCCTCGACGCCCGGGGAGAACGGCAGCGGGCCGGCAAAGCTCACGCCGTGGAAATCGATCCGCTTCGCGCTCATGCGGTTCGGCGCGGTCTGCGAGAGGCCTTCGGCGGTGAAGCTGGCGATTTTCAGCGTGCCCTGGCCCGCGACAGAAAACACGAGGTCGTCTATATCGAGCCGGCCGTCGAAGGCGTCGAACTCGACCTTGCCGCTGCTTCCCTCGATACCAGCGGCTTTGAGGTTGAGAAAAAACGCGTCGACCTGTTGCCGTGCCTGGTAGCCGACATAAAGTGTGAACCCGAAATAGCCGCCAACCCCGGCGGCGAGCAGAGCGATCAGCCCGACTAGAAACGATTTGCGCATGCGACCACGACCTGGAGCGGCACTGGCGATCCGTGCTGAATCGCGTTGCCCTGCGGAAATCTTATTCCAACAGCCCGATCGCGGGCATTACAAAAACCGAGACTCGTTGTACGGCGGGGGAAGAGCCCACTTGCCGGCAGTTCGGGGAAGGAAAAGCTATGGCCTCGTATATTTCTGATGACCTGCGCTCGGGCGCGATGATTTATCATCGCCTGCCGCGGCCGGGTAAGCTCGAAATCCAGCCGACCAAGCCGCTCGCCAACCAGCGCGATCTGGCCCTGGCCTATACGCCGGGCGTCGCAGCGGTGTGCGAGGCGATCGCCGCAGACACCTCCCTGGTTGCCGAACTCACCGGCCGCCAGAATCTGGTCGCGGTGGTCTCCAACGGCACGGCGGTTCTCGGGCTCGGAAATATCGGGCCGGAAGCCTCCAAGCCGGTCATGGAAGGCAAGGCGGTCCTGTTCAAGAAGTTCGCCGGCATCGACGTGTTCGATATCGAGATCAATGCGCTGGAGCCGGACCATGTCGTCTCGGTCGTGGCCGCGCTGGAGCCGACCTTCGGCGGCATCAATCTGGAAGACATCAAGTCCCCGGAATGCTTCGAGATCGAGACGCGCCTGCGCGAGAAGATGAACATCCCGGTGTTTCACGACGATCAGCACGGCACCGCGATCACCATCGCCGCCGGCATCGTCAACGCGCTGTTCCTAGGGGGCAAGAAGATCGACGAGGTGAAGATCGTCACCTCCGGCGCCGGCGCGGCGGCGATCGCCACGCTGAACCTTCTGGTCTCGATGGGCGCCAAGCGCGAGAACATCTGGGTGAACGACATCGAGGGGCTGGTCTATGAAGGCCGCACCACGCTGATGGACCCCTATAAGGGCGCCTTCGCCCAGAAGACCGACAAGCGCACCATCGCCGAATCGATCGAGGGCGCGGACATCTTCATCGGCCTGTCGGCCGGCGGCGTGCTCAAACCCGAGATGCTGAAAGCCATGGCGCCGAACCCGGTGATCATGGCGCTGGCCAACCCGACCCCGGAAATCATGCCCGACCTCGCCCGCGAGGCGCGTCCGGACGCCATGATCTGCACCGGCCGCTCGGACTTCCCGAACCAGGTCAACAACGTCCTGTGCTTCCCCTTCATCTTCCGCGGCGCGCTGGATGCCGGCGCGACCACGATCAACGAGGAGATGAAGGTGGCGGCGGTGAACGCCATCGCCGAGCTCGCCCGCGAGACGCCCTCCGACGTGGTGGCACGCGCCTATGGCGGCGAGACCCCGGTGTTCGGCCCGACCTCGCTGATTCCCTCGCCCTTCGACCCGCGCCTAATCCTGCGCGTCGCGCCGGCGGTGGCGAGGGCGGCCATGGAATCCGGCGTCGCGCGCCGGCCGATCGCCGATTTCGATGCCTATATGGAGGGGCTGGACCGCTTCGTGTTCCGCTCCGGCCTGGTGATGAAGCCGCTGTTCGCGATGGCGAAGCAGGCGCCCAAGCGCGTGATCTACGCCGAAGGCGAGGACGAGCGCATCCTGCGCGCCGCGCAGGTGGTGGTGGAGGAGGGCCTCGCCCGCCCGATCCTGATCGGCCGTCCGCAGGTGATCGACACCCGTCTGGAACGCTTCGGCCTGTCGATCCGCCCCGGCCGCGATTTCGATCTGGTGAACCCGGACGATGATCCGCGCTATCGCGATTATGTGAATACCTATGTCGAACTGGCCGGCCGCCGCGGCGTGACGCCCGAACTCGCCCGCACGCTGGTGCGCACCACCCCGACCGTGATCGCGGCGCTGGCGGTGATGCGCGGCGATGCCGACACCATGCTGTGCGGCGTCGAGGGGCGTTTCATCCGCCATCTGCGCCATATCCGCACCATCATCGGCCTGGCGCCGGGAGTGTCGGACGTCTCGGCGCTCTCCATGCTGCTGACCCAGAAGGGCGCGTTCTTCCTGTGCGACACGCAGGTCACCAGCGACCCCACCGCCGAGGAACTGGCGGAGATGTCGGCGCTGGCGGCGGCCCATGTGCGCCGCTTCGGCATCGAGCCGAAGATCGCGATGCTCTCGCACTCCGATTTCGGCACCCGCGAGGACGACGGCGCCCGCAAGATGCGCCGCGCGGTGGAACTGCTGCTGGAGCGCGAGCCCACGCTGATGGTCGACGGCGAAATGGAAGGCGACAGCGCGCTGCTGCCGCAGATGCGCGAGCGCGTGCTGCCCGGTGGCCGGCTGCAGGGCGTGGCGAACATTCTCGTCATGCCGAACATCGACGCCGCCAACATCGCCTACCAGATGGTGAAGGTGTTCGGCGATTCGCTCCCCGTCGGGCCGATCCTGCTCGGCACGGCGCGCCCGGCGCACATCCTCACCCCGTCGGTGACCGCGCGCGGCGTCGTCAACATGACCGCCATCGCCGTCGTCGAGGCGCAGGGCGTGTGACGCGCGAGGGGGCGGGCCTGTCCCGTCCCTCCGGCCCGAGCTTTCCTTCCTATGCGAGGAGGTGCGGTGCGCCGCGCCTCTGGCGAGAAGGGCGGCGGGGCGGTAGTAAGAGATGGGGGCTGGGGCCGTGAACCATGTTCGCGGCCCTGTCTTTTTGGACGAAGGGCCGCGTGCCCGAATATGTCGGAGATCGTGCCATGACGTTTCGCCTGTCCCTGGTCGCGGCGGCGGCCCTTGCCGTGCTCGCCTTCTCCCAGGCCGTTCCGGCCTCGGCGCAGAGCAATGCCGCCCGTGGCGCCGCGATCGGCGGTGTTTCCGGCGCGGTGATCGGCGGAGCGGTGACCGGGACCGGCCGCGGGGCGCTGACCGGCGCGGCGATCGGCGCCGGCACCGGCGCGGTCATCGGCAGCCAGTCGCGGCGCAACGCGCGCTCGTATTATTTCTGGCGCAGCGGCAATTGCTATTTCCGCAATTCCAACGGCCGCGTGACCCGCGTCGACCGTCGTCGCTGCCGTTGAGGCTGCGTTTTTTCGCGGTTTAGCCCTTCAAAACCACCCGCGCGGCCTAATCGCGTCGCGCGGCTGTGAAAACAAGGCGTTTTTGCGGCGGGTCCTGCCGTGCAAAAGCCACAATCTTGACCAATCTGGACGCAGCACGAATTTGGCCTCATGACTGGGTCGCCATGCTGGCGGAATCCTCTTGTTTCCAAAAACGCGGCTGAGCTTGGCGGGATGCCGCGGCACCCGCCCACTGTCAAAATGTGGTCTTCCGAAGGTTGTTTTCTATGGCTGATACCGGCACCGTGAAGTGGTTCAACGAGCAGAAGGGCTACGGCTTCATCCAGCCCGATAGCGGCGGCAAGGACGTTTTCGTCCATATCAGTGCGGTTCAGCGCTCCGGCCTCCAGGGCCTGCGCGACGGCGAGAAGATCTCCTTCGAGCTCCAGACCGACCAGCGTTCCGGTAAGACCTCTGCGGTCAACCTGCGTCCGCTCTGAGCGGCGCTTTCCGGACCGGGCGGCTTAGCCACGCCTCTACCAGTTTAGAAGATCGCCATTCTGCGAAGAATGGCGGTTTTCTCGTTGTGCGGCCCCGTTTTTGACGCGGCGGCAGGCTTGCATTGTCTCGCATTCCGTCTAGTGTCTGCACAGACTTTGGCTTGACGACTGGCTCGTTTCACTAGGCTCTAGTGCCGGTGCACGTTCAGATTTTCTTCCAAATTCGAACAAACGACCGGCAGTGCAGTTGTCCGGCCGCCATGTGCAACCTCGATGCGAGAGACTACCGACTATGTCCACCCAGACCGGCACCGTGAAGTGGTTCAACGACCAGAAGGGCTATGGTTTCATCCAGCCCGATAACAGCGGCAAGGATGTGTTCGTGCACATCAGCGCCGTGCAGCGCTCGGGCCTGCAGGGCCTGCGCGACGGCGAGAAGGTTTCCTTCGAGCTGCAGACCGACCAGCGTTCGGGCAAGACCTCTGCGGTCAATCTGCGCGTGGGCTGATCGGCTCTCGCTGGGCGTGCCGCCCGGCGTTTGGTGACCAACATGGAAAGCCGCTGATCCCGCCGGATCGGCGGCTTTTTCATTGCGCGCGTGGATCTCACACCCACTCATGGTGCCAGAAGGCGCGGGCGCTCCAGCAGCGTTACATCCTTGCCGTTATAGGTGGCGCGGGCGAAGGTCGTGAAGCCGAGCTTGCCGGCGACATGGAGCGAGGCGGCGTGTTCCACCTCGATCATGCAGGTCAGCCGCTCGCCCTTGCCGTGCTCGCGCGCCCAGCCGAGCGCGGCGCGCATCGCCTCCTCGGCGAGGCCCTTGCCCTGCATCGCGCCGGCCAGCACCCAGCCGGTCTCCATCGTGCCCTCGATCGAGGGCACCAGCGCGCGCTTGAGGTCGTGGAATCCGGCCTCGCCGATGAAGGCGCCGCTCTCCCGGTCCTCGATGGCGAAGAAGCCGAAGCCGAGATGGTGCCAGCCGCCCATCTGCCGCAGGAAGCTGGCCCAGGACGCCTCGCGCGGGCGCGACGTCCCGCCGATGAAGCGCACCACGGCGGGTTCCTGCCACATCGCGGCATAGGTGTCGAAGTCGTCGAGCCGGTAGGCGCGCAGCTTCAGGCGCGGCGTCAGAAGGGTGGGAATGTCGACCATGAGGAGATGCGGGGCCGGGCCCCGTCCGTTGTTCCACAGGCGAGGACGCCTGCGGGCGTGTCAGCTGTTGCGCCCGTCATAGGGCATGGGGTTGAGCGCGGCGATATCCACCCCGTCGAGGCAGCGCACATTGAGTGCCACCATCGGCACGCCGTCCGGCGTAGTGGCGCGGGCGAACGGTTCGGTGCCGCAGGCGGTGCAGAACATATGGCCGATGACATGCCGGTTGAAGCGATATTCGTTCAGCCGGTCCCCGCCCTGCTGGAGCGTGAAGTTCTCCGCCGGTGTGAAGGCCAGCAGCAGGCCCTTGGCGGTGCAGATCGAGCAATTGCAGGTGATGACATGCGAGAGGTCCACCCTCGTCTCGAAGCGCACCGCGCCGCAATGGCAGCCGCCGGAATGCAGCGGGGGCAGGGGCGTGCTGGCGGTCTCGTCGTTCATGCGGGATGTCCTCGTCGCGTGTGAGGGTGGGGCGCTCCTGGCCGGGGGATGGTCAAACGAAAACGGCCGGGGGTCGCCCGGCCGTTTCAGGTTTCAAGAGGCAGGGCTCAGCTGCACCCGGTGGTGCCGCCGCAGGTCTCGCACTTCAGGCAGGTGCCGTTGCGCACCATGGTGAAGTTCTGGCACTCGGGGCAGGCCTCGCCCTCATAGCCCTTGGCGCGGGCCATGGCGCGGGCCTCGGCCTTGGTCGGCTGGGCCGCCGCCACGGTGGGAGCGGGAGCCGACCAGGGGAGGGCGGCGGTGCCGGCCTCTTCCTCGGGTTCCGACTTCAGTGCCGTCGCGCCCTGCGTCAGCCCGCCGCCGCGCAGCGCGGTGACGTTGGAGCCACCCGCCGCCGTGGTGGTGCCGGCGACCGCGCCGCCGGGCATCACCATCAGCCCGACCGCCTTGCCGCGCGTCAGGCCCTTGGAGACCATGCGCGTCGCCGGGGTCGGCATCGGCTTGCCTTCCTCCACGCCCTTGCCGAGCGCGTCGAAATTGGATTCCGACTGGTCGACATGGCCGAGATCGTTGCGGCCGAGATAGGACACGGCGAGTTCGCGGAAGATGTAGTCGAGGATCGAGGTCGCGTACTTGATCACCTCATTGCCCTGCACCGGGCCGGCAGGCTCGAAGCGGGTGAAGGTGAAGGCGTCGACATACTCCTCCAGCGGCACGCCGTACTGGAGGCCCAGCGACACCGAGATGGCGAAGTTGTTGATGAAGGAACGCAGCGCCGCGCCTTCCTTGTGCATATCGATGAAGATCTCGCCGAGGCGGCCGTCATCATACTCGCCGGTGCGCAGATAGACCTTGTGGCCGCCGACCACTGCCTTCTGGGTGTAGCCCTTGCGGCGGTCCGGCATCTTCTCGCGGCTGTGAACCTCGACGATGCGCTCGACGACCTTCTCGACCACCTTCTCCACGATCTGGGTGGCGCGGGCGGCGGCGGGCTTCTCCAGCAGCGCCTCGATCGCGTCCTCCTCCTCGTCGTCCTCGTCGGCGATGAGCTGGGAGTTCAGCGGCTGCGAGAGCTTGGAGCCGTCGCGATAGAGCGCGTTGGCCTTGAGCGCGAGGCGCCAGGACAGGAGATAGGCCTCCTTGCAGTCCTCGACGGTGGCCTCGTTCGGCATGTTGATGGTCTTGGAGATCGCGCCCGAGAGGAAGGGCTGCGCCGCCGCCATCATGTGGATGTGGCTTTCCACCGAGAGGTAGCGCTTGCCGATGCGCCCGCACGGATTGGCGCAGTCGAAGACGGGATAGTGCTCGGTCTTGAGGAAGGGCGCGCCTTCCAGGGTCATGGCGCCGCAGACATGGATGTTCGCGGCTTCGATGTCCTTCTTCGAGAAGCCGAGGAAGCTCAGCAGGTCGAAAGCCGGGTCGGCGAGCTTCTCGGCGGGCACGCCGAGCTTGGCCATCGCCTCGTCGCCGAGCGTCCAGCGGTTGAGGATGAACTTGACGTCGAAGGCCGACTTCGCGCCGGCATCGATCTTGGCCAGCATAGCGTCGTCGAAGCCCTTGGCGCGCAGCGTCGAGTGATTGATCGCCGGGGCCTGCGCGATCGTGCCGTGGCCGACCGCATAGACTTCGATCTCGGCAATCTGGCTCTCGCTGTAGCCGAGCGTGCGCAGCGCCTCCGGCACGGCGCGGTTGATGATCTTGAAGTAGCCGCCGCCGGCCAGCTTCTTGAACTTCACGAGCGCGAAATCGGGCTCGATGCCGGTGGTGTCGCAGTCCATCACCAGGCCGATCGTGCCGGTGGGCGCGAGCAGCGTGGTCTGGGCGTTGCGGTAGCCGTGCTCGATGCCAAGCTCCAGCGCCCGGTCCCAGGTCGCCTTGGCGCGCTCGATCAGGATCGGCTGCGGGCAGGCGGCGTGATCGAGCGGCACCGGATTGGTGGACAGCGCCTCATAGCCCTCGGCCTCGCCATAGGCGGCGCGGCGATGGTTGCGGATCACGCGCAGCATGTGCGGCGCGTTCGGCTTGTACTGCGGGAACGGGCCAAGCTCCTTGGCCATCTCCGCCGAGGTGGCATAGGAGACGCCGGTCATGATCGCGGTCAGCGCGCCGCAATAGGCGCGGCCCTCGGCCGAGTCATAGGGGATGCCAGAGGTCATCAGCAGGCCGCCAATATTGGCGTAGCCGAGACCCAGCGTGCGGTACTCGTAGGACAGCTTGGCGATTTCCTTGGAGGGGAACTGCGCCATCAGGATCGAGATTTCCAGCACCACCGTCCACAGGCGGCAGGCATGCTCGTAGCTCTCGACGTCGAACGAGCCGTCGGCACGGCGGAACTGCAGGAGGTTCAGCGAGGCGAGGTTGCACGCCGTGTCGTCGAGGAACATGTATTCCGAGCACGGGTTGGAGGCGCGGATCGGGCCGCCGGCCGGGCTGGTGTGCCAGTCATTGATGGTGGTGTGGAACTGGATGCCGGGATCGGCGCAGGCCCAGGCGGCATGGCCGATCTTTTCCCACAGCTCGGCCGCCTTCAAAGTCTTGGTGATCTTGCCGGTCGTGCGGCTGGTCAGGTTCCAGTCGGCATCGGCCTTCACCGCGTTGAGGAAGGCGTCGTCCACGCGCACCGAATTATTGGAGTTCTGGCCGGCGACGGTGAGGTACGCCTCCGAATCCCAGTCGGTGTCGTAGATCGGGAAATCGATGTCAGTGTAGCCCTGGCGCGCGAACTGGATGACGCGGCGGATGTAGTTCTCCGGTACCTGCGCCTTCTTGGCGGCGCGGATCTCGCGCTTGAGCACCGGGTTCTTCTCGGGGTCGTAGCAATCCTCGCCCTCGCCCTCGCAGTTCACGCAGGCCTTCATCACGGCCTTCATGTGCTTGGCGACGGTCTTGGAGCCGGTGACGAGGGCGGCAACCTTCTGCTCCTCCTTCACCTTCCAGTCGACATAGGTCTCGATATCGGGATGGTCGGCGTCGACCACGACCATCTTGGCGGCGCGGCGCGTGGTGCCGCCCGACTTGATAGCGCCCGCCGCGCGGTCGCCGATCTTCAGGAAGCTCATCAGGCCCGAGGAACGGCCGCCGCCGGACAGGCGCTCACCCTCGCCGCGCAGCGCGGAGAAGTTGGAGCCGGTGCCGGAGCCGTACTTGAACAGGCGCGCCTCGCGCACCCACAGGTCCATGATGCCACCTTCGTTCACCAGATCGTCCGAGACCGACTGGATGAAGCAGGCATGCGGCTGGGGGTGCTCGTAGGAGGTCTTGGAGCGGGTCAGCTTGCCGGTGGCGTAATCGACGTAGAAATGGCCCTGGCTCGGCCCGTCGATGCCATAGGCCCAGTGCAGGCCGGTGTTGAACCACTGCGGCGAGTTCGGCGCGGCCATCTGCATGGCGAGCATGTAGCGGTGCTCGTCGAAGAACGCCTGCGCGTCGTCCTCGCTGTCGAAATAGCCGCCCTTCCAGCCCCAATAGGTCCAGGTGCCGGCGAGACGGTCGAACACCTGGGTGGAGGAAATCTCGCCGACGAAGCGTTCGGCCTCGGGAAGCGCGCCGAGCGCCTTCTCATCGGCCGCGCCGCGCCACAGGAAGGAGGGGACGGTCTCTTCCTCGACCTTCTTAAGCCGCGCGGGCACGCCGGCCTTGCGGAAATACTTCTGGGCGAGGATGTCGCTCGCGACCTGCGAGAAATGCTCGGGCACCTCGATGTTTTCGAGGCGGAACACGATCGACCCGTCGGGGTTGCGAATCTCGCTCGTCACCTTGCGGAAGGCGATGTCCGCATAGGGAGAACGGCCGGCCTTGGTGTAGCGGCGCTCGATGCGCATGTTGTTCGCTCCCATGGCGTCCCGACGGATGGACGCACGATCTAAAGGTCAAAAATACTTGCGCCGGACGCAGCTGCTGCGTCAGCGGGCTTCATGGCGATTTGTCGGAATTTCCGGCGCGGCCGGAACCCTTGAATGTGCCATGAAGTTGCCGCGATTCCTCCGGGCTGGCAATCCTCTTGGTGACAATCCCTTGTGGACGCCATCGATCCGTCATCTACATATAGTGTGGGTCGGCAATCCTTTCGACCACCTTAACGCCGATTTGACGCGGGCGGGATTCCAGACGCGACGCAACCGTTTTCGGTTTCTAACAAGCTGAACAATGGGGATTGCGCGCCGTACTCTCTGGCCACAGCGGGACTGATATGCGCTGCGCCAGAATCGGCTGACGAGGGCAAGCATGGGGCGCAGCCGCCAGATGCGCAATCCAACTGGCGACGTGCAAATGGAAAACACCTGCCGCAGCGCCATCTGGACAGCGGCGGGGCCACACTCCAAATGGGGCGCAACTCCTTATGGTTTGGGCCGTTCAGGCCAAGGTTTCCGCACATGAACACACATGCACACGCGCCCTCGCATGGCGCCGGTAACATCACCTTTTTCCTGCTGGCGCTGGCCGCCGGCGCCGGCGCGGCCAATCTCTATTACGCCCAGCCGCTCATCGCCCTGATCGCCGGCGACATCGGTCTCGACGAGACCATGGCCAGCCTCGTCGTCACGGTCGGGCAGGTGGGCTACATATTGGGCCTCCTTCTGCTGGTGCCGCTTGGCGACATCGTGGAGAATCGGGCGCTGATCGCCACCATCCTGATCTGCGCCGCCGCCGGGCTTTCGCTCGCTTTCGCCGCCACCGGGCCGGCGCTCTTCCTCGCTGCCGCGCTGCTCTATGGCGTCGGCTCGGTGGTGGCGCAGATCGCGGTGCCGTTTGCCGCCCATCTCGCCCATCCTGCCGAGCGCGGGCGCAAGGTCGGCAGCGTGGTGTCCGGGCTGATGACCGGCATCCTGCTCGCCCGCCCGGTGTCCAGCATGATCGCGCACTGGTTCGGCTGGCGCGCGGTGTTTGCGCTGGCCGCGCTGCTGATGCTTGGCCTTGCGCTCGGCCTGCGCGCGGCGCTGCCCCATCGCCGGCCGCAAGGGCAGGTGGGCTATGGCGCGCTGGTCGGCTCGCTGCTGCCGCTGTTCCTGTCGCAGCCGCTGCTGCGCCGCCGCGCGGCCTATCAGGCGGCGATGTTCGGCGTGTTCACCCTGTTCTGGACCGCGGTGCCGCTCCTGCTGATCGGCCCGGAATTCGGCTTCGGCCAGCAGGCCATCGCCCTGTTCGCGCTGGCAGGTGCGGCGAGCGTGGTGGTGTCGCCGCTGGCCGGCTGGGTCGCCGACCGCGGCTGGTCGCGCGCGGCCACCGGAGCGATGCTGCTGCTGGCCTTCGCCGGCATGGCGATCACCGAGATCGGGGCGAACAACGCCTCGGTCGGCATCCTCGTGGCCGGCGCCATTGTGCTCGACGTGGCGGTGACCGCGAATCTCGTGCTTGGCCAGCGGGCCATCTTCATGCTGGCGCCGGACATTCGCGCGCGGCTGAACGCGCTCTATATCGCGCTGTTCTTCCTCGGTGGCGCCACCGGCTCGGCACTGGCCAGCCCGCTCTACGAGCATGGCGGCTGGGCCTATGTCACGCTGGCGGGCTGCGCCATTCTGCTCCTTGCGGTGCTTTATTACCTGAGCGAGTTCCGCTCGCGCCGTGCGTAACCGTCGCACGCGCCCGCTCGCGTCTGGACAGGAGCGGGCGCGGATGGCATGGTCCGACCAGGTTTCAAGCTGCCTGTTTCCAGCCGTCCAGGGACGATTTTCGTGAAACTTTATGACTTCCTCGTCGAGACCTTCACCTGGTGGAATGGCCAGACCATGGGCACCCGTTTCTATACGTGGCGCTATGGCGAGAAGGTCGGCACGGACGAGTTCGGCAACAGCTATTACCGCGTCAAGGGCGGCAAGATCGACCCGACGCTCGGCTTCGAGCGCCGCTGGGTGATCTTCAACGGCGTGGCCGAGGCGACCGCGATTCCCCCCGGCTGGCATGCCTGGATGCACCAGCGTTCCGACGTGCCGCCGAGCGAGGAAAACTATGTCCCGCGCGAGTGGGAGAAGCCGCACCGCGCCAACCCGACCGGCACCGCCGAAGCCTATCGGCCGCCGGGCTCCACTCTGGGTCTCGGCCACCGCCCGGTCGTGACCGGCGATTACCGGGCCTGGACCCCGGAGTGAGGCTTTCCGCGCCCGTGGCTGCCCGCGCCATGCGGGTCGCCTTGCTTTTTCCGCTGCCACGGGTTTCGCCCCGACACCGCCTTAATGCCGCGCATTCTGCGCCGCAGCGATGCGCCGGCGGTGGGCGTGCTGCGCAAGGCGATGCGAAGGTGCCCGGTTCCATGTTCTCGAAAACCACCGTCCTTCTTGCGGCGTTCGGCCTCGCCATGGCTTTCGCCGGGCCGGCGAGCGCCCAGCAGGGCTGGCAGGGCGGCGTCGAATCGGCCCCGCTCGCGCCCCCGCCCGGTGGCCCGGTGGAAAATCCCGATTCGCCGCCCGGTGGCCCCGGCGTGCCCTCAATCATGGAGCCGCCCGCCGGCGGCGAGAACCGCGCCCCGGCGCCCGCGCAGCCCGACGTGCCGGGCGCGGCGACCTATGGGCCGAGCGGGGATATCGAGGTGGTGCAGCCGCCCGAGCAGAAGATCGCCAACAAGACGGCGGTGTTCTCCGGCCTCGACAAGATCACCGGCCGCATCATCAGCTTCGATGTCGCGATCAACGAGACCGTGCAGTTCGGCGCGCTGCGCATCACCCCGCGCGCCTGCTACACCCGGCCCGAGAACGAGACCCAGAACACCACCGGCTTTGTCGAGGTTCAGGAGATCACGCTGGACGGCAAGATCAAGCCGCTGTTCGGCGGCTGGATGTTCGCCTCCAGCCCCGGCCTGCACGGCATCGAGCACCCGATCTATGATGCGTGGCTGACCGACTGCAAGCAGACCGCGCCGGAAATCGCCTCGCCGGGTCCCCAGCAGTAGAAATCTCCCTCGCCGTCGAGCGCCTGTTCCAGCAGCCGGTGATAGTGCCGGCGCGGCACCTCCACGGCGCCGAAGCTGCGCAGATGGTCGGTGACGAACTGCGTGTCCAGCAGCATGAAGCCGCCCTTGCGCAGCCGCGCCACCAGATGCACCAGCGCGACCTTCGAGGCATCGCGCGCGCGGTGGAACATGCTCTCGCCGAAAAAGGCGCGGCCCAACCGCACGCCGTAGAGCCCGCCGACCAGCCTGCCGTCCTCCCAGGCTTCCACCGAGTGGCAGAAGCCGCGGGCGTGCAGGTCGCAATAGAGCTTGCGGATGCGCGGATTGATCCAGGTCGAGCTGCGGCCATCGGCGGGCTCGGCGCAGCCGTCGATCACCGCCTCGAAATCATGGTCGACGCGGATCTCGAAGCGGTCCGAGCGCACCGTGCGGGCGAGGCGGCTGGAGAGCTGGAACTCGGAGAGCGGAATGATGCCGCGCCGCTCCGGCTCGATCCAGTACAGCCCCGGATCGTCGGCGCTTTCCGCCATCGGGAAGATGCCGCAGGCATAGGCCTTGAGCAGGACTTCCGGGGTGATCTCGACCTGATGCTCGCGCGGGTGTGACATGCCTCAAGCATGACGAAGAACGGCGGCGCTGTGAAGGCGCCGCCGCTTATTTCCGTGGCTGTCCGGCCTGGCCGGGAGGAGGGCACGTAGCCGGGATCAGCTCGCCGGCTCGCCCTCGGCGAGGAAGTGCTCCAGCCAGTGGATGTCGTAGGCGCCGCGTTCGATATCGGGATTGCGCACCAGCTCGCGGAACAGCGGCAGCGTGGTCTCGATGCCTTCGACCACGAATTCGTCCAGCGCTCGCTTGAGACGGGCGAGGCATTCTTCGCGCGTATTGGCGTGAACAATGAGCTTCCCGGCGAGGCTGTCGTAATAGGGCGGGATCGTATAGCCCTGATACACGGCCGAATCGACACGCACGCCGAGCCCGCCCGGCACATGCCAGTTGTCGATCCGCCCCGGCGAGGGGCGGAAGGTGCGCGGGTGCTCGGCGTTGACGCGGCACTCGATGGCATGGCCGCGCAGCACCACATCCTTCTGCTCGATGCCGAGCGGCTCGCCGGTGGCGACGCGGATCTGCTCGCGGATCAGGTCGATGCCGGTGATGGCCTCGGTCACCGGATGCTCCACCTGGATGCGGGTGTTCATCTCGATGAAGTAGAACTCGCCGTTCTCGTACAGGAACTCGATGGTGCCCGCGCCGAGATACTTCATGTCGCGCATGGCCTTGGAGACGGTCTCGCCGATCCGGGCGCGCTGTTCGGCGGTGATGGTGGGCGAGGGGGCCTCTTCCCACACCTTCTGGTGCCGGCGCTGCAGGGAGCAGTCGCGCTCGCCGAGATGGATGGCGTTGCCCTGGCCGTCGCCGAGCACCTGGATTTCGATGTGGCGCGGCGTGCCGAGATATTTCTCGATATAGACCGCATCGTCGCCGAAGGCCGCGCGGGCTTCCGAGCGCGCCTGCGACAGGGCGGAGGACAGTTCGTCCGCGGAGCGCGCGACCTTCATGCCGCGTCCGCCGCCGCCGGCAGCGGCCTTGATCAGCACCGGGAAGCCGATCTCTGTAGCGACCTTGGCGGCTTCCTCGTCGGAGGAAATGCCGCCTTCGGAACCGGGGACGCAGGGGATGCCGAGCTTCTTGGCGGTCCGCTTCGCCTCGATCTTGTCGCCCATGATGCGGATGTGCTCGGGCTTGGGCCCGATGAACTGCACGCCGTGGTCGATCAGAATCTCTGCGAAACGGGCGTTTTCGGCGAGGAAGCCGTAGCCGGGATGCACCGCTTCCGCCCCGGTGATCTCGCAGGCGGCGAGCAAAGCGGGGATGTTGAGATAGCTGTCGCGCGCGGGCGGCGGGCCGATGCACACGCTCTCGTCGGCGAGCTTGACGTGCATGGCGTTGGCGTCGGCGGTGGAATGCACCGCGACCGTGGCGATGCCGAGCTCCTTGCAGGCCCGGAGCACGCGCAGGGCGATCTCGCCGCGATTGGCGATGAGGATCTTGCTGAACATTCCAGCCGTCCTCACTCGATGATCATGAGCGGCTCGCCATATTCGACCGGCTGCGCGTTGTCGACGAGGATGCGGGTGACGGTGCCCGCGCGGGGAGCGGGAATGGCGTTCATCGTCTTCATGGCCTCGACGATGAGCAGGGTCTGACCCTCCTTCACCACGGTGCCGACATCGACGAAGGACCGGGCGCCGGGCTCGGGTCCGAGATAGGCAGTGCCGACCATCGGCGAGGGCACGACGCCGGGATGCTTGGCCGGATCGGCGGCCGCGGCCGGGGCGGGCGCGGCTGCGGCCGGAGCCGGGGCGGCAGCGGCGGGCGCCACCGCGACGGGCGCCGGGGCGGCGTAGACGGTGGGGGCTGCCCGCACGACGCGGATGCGCAGATCCTCGTGCTGGACCTCGATCTCGGTGAGGTCGCTTTCGGACAGCAGAGTTGCGATCTCGCGCACCAGCGCGGGGTCAATGGCCGGCTTGTTTGTTTTCATCATGATCCCGTGACGGTCGCTCGCCCGTCTCCCTCAGTTTCCACGGCTTGCGGCTAGCGCGTGGATGGCGAGGCGGTAGCCGTCGATCCCCAACCCGCAGATCACCCCGCGGGCAACCGGCGAAATATAGGAATGATGGCGGAAGGCCTCGCGCGCGAAGACGTTTGACAGGTGCACTTCGACGACATTGAGGCCGACGGCCTTGATCGCGTCGGCAAGTGCGACGGAGGTGTGGGTATAGGCGGCGGCGTTGATCACGACGCCGAGCGAGCCGCGTGCTTCCTGAAGGAAGTTGACGAGATCGCCTTCATGGTTCGACTGACGGAACACCAGTTCGAAGCCGTAGCCCGCGCAGGTCTCGCGGCACGCCGCCTCGACATCGGCGATGGTGGCGCGGCCATAGACCTCCGGCTCGCGGGTGCCGAGCAGGTTGAGGTTCGGGCCGTTAACAACGTGAATGATTTCAGACATCGGGTCTCGATCAGCCGGTCGCCGTCGCGCGGCGGAAGCCGGGACAGCCGCGGGTTATAGGCAATGCCTGCCCGCACGCCAAGCCCCGGCTTGCTTTGAGGGTTACTAACCCCCAGCTCGCGGCGCCGGCGCGACGAATCGGCTCAGCTCGCCGCCCGCCGCGCCCGTCAGGTTTTCGATCAGCACTTGGCCTCAGCACTTGGCCTTGCCGCAGGAGCGGACGGAGGCGACCACGTCCTTGAGCTGGTCGTGCCCGACCGCGCCGACGATGACGCTTTCGCCAGCCACATAGCTCGGCGTGCCGTCGATGCCGAGAGCGTCGGCGAGCTGGAGGCTCTCTTGAAGGGTGGCGGCGACTTCCGGATCGGTGAGCTTCTTTTCCAGCGCGGTACGGTCGACGCCGACCGCCTCGGCGGCTTCCAGCGCCTTGGCCTTGTTGGCCTGCCCGCGCTCGCCGAGCAGCTTCTTGTGGAAGGCGAGGTACTTGTCGGGAGCGACGAGGCGCACCGCGACCGCGACCTGCGAAGCTTCCACCGAGCCCGGTCCGAGCACCGGGAATTCCTTCAGCACGATCTTGAGCTTGGGGTCATTGTCCAGCAGCTCCACCATGTCGCCGAGGGCGCGCTTGCAGTAGCCGCAATTGTAATCGAAGAACTCGACCAGCGTGACGTCGCCCTTGGGGTTGCCGATGACGCTGCCGCGCGGGGAATCGAAGATCAGCGGCTTCAGCTCGGCCACGGCCTTCTCGCGCTGGGCGGCCTCGGCGGCGGCCTGACGCTTCTGCAATTCGGCGATCGCTTCCTGGATCACTTCCGGGTTGCTGATGAGGTACTCGCGGATCACGCCCTCGAACTCCTTGCGCTGCGCCTCGTCGAGCGCGCGGGCGGGAGTCGGGGCGAAGCTGGCGGCGAGGCCGAGCACGAGGCATCCGGCAGCCAGGCCGCGCGCGGCGGTGCGGACGAGGGAGGGCAGCGACATGGGTCTCTCCAGAAGGGGCATCGGTTCGGCCGGCGCGCGGGGCATCATTGTTGCGGCCGTCCGCGCGCGTCGACGGGGGGCTTGAGGTTCACGATGTCGTCGGCCTTGAGCCAGCCGGGCGAACCGAGCGGAAACTTGGTGCGGGCGCGGGCGGCGAGCTCGCGCGCGAGTTTGATGTCGCCGCCGGCGAAGGCCGACTGCGCGGAGGCGAGGTCGGCATTGGGAATGTCGCCGCGCTGGCCATAGGCCATGGCGAGATAGCGCCAGCCGGAGGGCGAATCCGGCTCGCGCTGCAGGCTGAAATTCAGCTCGCGCACCGCCTCGTCCATGGCGGCCTTGTCGTTGCTCGCGACCAGCGCCTGGCCGAGCAGCATGCGGATCAGCGGATGGCCGTTAGAAAGCTGCACGGCGCGGCGCAGCGGCGGCACCGCCTCCTTGGCCCGGCCGGCCTCCAGCAACGCCTGTCCCTTCAGCTCATGGAAATAGGGATTGCCGGGATTCTGCGCGATCAGCGCGTCGATCTGGCGGATCGCGTCCGGGATGCTGCCAAAGCGATAGGCGGAGATGGCGCGGGCATAGCGCGCGGGCAGGGTGGTCTGCTGCCCGTAGATTCGGGCCACCGCGTCCGGCGTCTGGGTGAAGCCGACCAGCTTGGCGCGCATCATGTCGTGCCGGGCCTGAAGCTCGGGCGAATCCTTGGCGTTGAAATAGGGGCTGGCATGGGCCAGCGTCTCCAGCGCCTGGATGCGGTCGGTCGCCATGGGATGGCTGAGCAGATAGGGGTCGACGCGCTGGCTGATGAAGAGCTGGTCGCTCTGGAAGCGCTCGAACGTCTTCAGCATGCCTTTCGCCGACTGCTTTGTCGCGTTCAGATAGGTCACGGCCGAGCGGTCGGCGGCCTGTTCCTCGCTGCGCTTGTAGGCGAGCAGGGAGCGGCGGATCATGTCCTGCGGCAGCATCATCGCGCCCGCCGCCGCGCCCCCCATATTGGCGCCGCTGGACGCGCCCGCCGCGACGCCGCCGGCTGCCAGCAGCATGGCGACGATGGCGGCAGTCTGCGCCGATTCCATCTGCTGGCGCATGCGTGCGAGATGGCCGCCGGCGATATGCCCGGTCTCGTGCGCCAGCACGCCGATCACCTCGTTCGGCGTCTCGGCCTGCTTCAGCGCGCCGGTGTTGATGAAGATGCGCTTGCCGTCTGCGACGAAGGCGTTGAACGAATCATTGCCGATCAGCACGACCTGGATGTTCTGCTGAGTGAGGCCGGCAGCCTTGAAGATCGGGCGCGTATAGTCGCGCATCAGCGCCTCGATCTCGGCGTCGCGGATCACGCCGGGCACGCGCGCCTGCTGCGCGCCCGCAGGCGTGGCGAGCCCGACAAGGGTGGCGGCGAGCGCAAGGCCCCGCGCGCAGCCGCGGAGGATGCCAGATGGCGCAGGTGCCTCAGCCGTCCGCCGAAACGGGGGGTTGTCAATGCGGGACAGAAGCATCATCCATCGCTTGCATGCCGGGCCTTGAGACCTGACGCCCAACGGCGGAGGGGTCAAGGGCCTGCCGATCATCTTCAATTGAACGGGAGGCCGCACACGACCCGCAGAATGCGGCGCGGATGCGGCGACCGGCCGGACCAGGTGGCCTCAATGAGCCTTTCTTTACCGCTCACGCCCGAAGCCGTCGCGGCGGCGCTCACCGCCGCCTCGCGCCGCAGCGAAATCGCGCCCTTCATCGTCATGGACGTGATGGAGCGCGCCGCGCGGATCGAGGCCGCGGGCGGGCATGTCATCCATATGGAGGTCGGCCAGCCGGCCGCGTCGGCACCGCAGGCGGCGCGGGCCGCGGCGGCGCGCGCGCTCGAGCATGGGCGCATCGGCTACACCACCGCGCTCGGCATCCCCTCGCTGCGCGCCCGAATCGCCCGCCATTATCGCGAGACCTACGATCTCGATCTCGACCTCGACCCGGCGCGGGTGGTGGTGACCACCGGCTCCTCGGCCGGCTTCCTGCTGGCCTTCCTGTCGATGTTCGAGCCCGGCGACCGGGTGGCGATCGCCAATCCCGGCTACCCGCCCTATCGCCACATCCTCACCGCGCTCGGCTGCGAGCCGGTGCTGATCGAGACCGATGCCGCCTCGCGCTGGGTCATCACGCCGCAGGCCCTCGCGCAGGCCCATGCGCAGGGCCCGCTCAAGGGCGTGCTGGTGGCCAGCCCGGCCAATCCGACCGGCACCATGATGCGGCCCGAGGCGCTGGCCGAGCTGATCGCCACCGCCGAGGGGCTCGGCATCCGCTTCATCTCCGATGAAATCTACCACGGGCTGGACTATGCCTTCCCCGCGACCACCGCCGCCGCGCTGTCGCCCAACGCGGCGGTGATCCATTCCTTCTCCAAATATTTCTGCATGACCGGCTGGCGTGTCGGCTGGATGGTGCTGCCGGCGCCGCTGGTGCGGGCGGTGGAGCGGCTCCAGCAGAACCTGATGATCTCGGTGCCGACGCTGTCGCAGATCGCCGCCGAGGCCGCGTTCGACGGCGCGGCGGAGATGGAGGAGGTAAAGCATGGCTATGAGGAGAACCGGCGCATCCTGACCGCCGGCCTGCCCGCCGCCGGCCTGCCGGAATTCCTGCCGGTGGACGGCGCGTTCTACCTCTATGCCGACGTGTCGCACTTCACCGAGGATTCCGCCGCCTTCGCCCGCCGCCTGCTGGACGAAGCGCATGTGGCGGCGACGCCGGGCGTCGATTTCGATCCGCATCGCGGCCACCATTATCTGCGCCTGTCCTATGCCGGCTCGGCGGCGGACATGCGCGAGGCGGTGGCGCGCATCGGGGATTTCCTGCGCCGGGGCTGATACCGAAAGCGCGCGGCGCTTGAGCGAAACCCGCCCGGCATCGGTCGAGGACAGCGGCGTTGGTAGAAGCCAACGCCGGAATACGAAAAGGCCCCGGATCGTCTCCGGGGCCTTTTGTTCTTCAGTGCGACGCGCTCAGGCGCCGAACAGCTTGCGGTTCCACCAGCCGGAACGGCGCGGCCGCTCGGGCTCGTCGGAGGGCGGAGCCGGCGGAGTCTCGGCAACCGTCTCGGGAGCCGGGGCTTCGGGAGCGGGCGTGTCGGCCGCCGGAGCTTCCGACGCCTCGACCGGCGCGACTTCGGCAGCGGGCGCTTCCGGCGTCACAGACGCGCTGGCCTCGGTCACGACGACCGGGGCGGGCTCGCGCACGGTGGACCGG